>CACZQU010000211.1 GCA_902783305.1 uncultured Lachnospiraceae bacterium
AAGGATACTGCGCTGGCCAGAGTCATCGGTGTCGCCGAAATCATCATGGTTGCCGAGCGGTATACGAAACAGGGACTGATCGGCCCGCTTTTCTCTACCGGGCTTTATTTCCTGTTTTTCAACGGGATGCTGACCCTGCTGCTTGGCTGGATCGAGCGTAAGATGGATTATTTCAGGGTTTGAGAGGAGGAGAGGCAAAGATATGGCGATACTGGAAGTCAGGAACCTCGGCAAAAGCTTTGGCAATGTGGAGGTGATCAAGGATATCAGCTTCTTCCTCGAAAAGGGAGAAACCCTGGCCGTGATCGGTTCCTCCGGGAGCGGCAAGACCACTCTTCTTCGATGCCTGAATTATCTGGAGACTCCGGACCGGGGCACTATCCGCGTGAAAGATGAAATCATCTTCGACGCGGACAACCGGATGAAAATGGGAAGCGCACAGCTCAGAAGAAACCGTCTTCATTTCGGACTGGTATTTCAGTCCTTCAACCTGTTTCCCCAGTATACAGCACTGGAAAACGTGATCCTTGCCAGCAAGCTGCTCGCGAAGGAGAGGAAGGACTATAAAGAAAATAAGAAAGCGATCATTGAAGAGATCACGGAAAACGGAAAGGCGATCCTGGATTCTGTCGGACTTTCCGCAAAGGTGAATAATTATCCCCATCAGCTCTCGGGCGGCCAGCAGCAAAGGGTAGCCATAGCAAGGGCTCTGGCCCTGAACCCGGATATCCTTTGCTTTGACGAACCGACCTCCGCCCTGGATCCGGAGCTGACAGGGGAGGTTCTGGGGGTTATCCGTTCTCTGGCGGACCGGCAGACGACAATGATCGTGGTCACCCATGAAATGCAGTTTGCGCGCCAGGTTGCAGACAATGTCCTTTTTATGGACAAGGGCGTGATCATGGAATATGGAAAGCCTGAGGAAGTCATCGGAAATCCTTCTCAGGAGAGGACCAGACGTTTCCTCGAGAATTATTACAATATCGGACAGTAAGAATCTGTAAATCATTACTTGGAATAAACGAAGTAAATGCCTGCATTTTATCCTTTACCAGAGCCGGCTGTACGCCGCCAAAGCGGCGCACGGCCGTGTGCATCGTTATCGTAATGCGCATTTTTAATGCGCTTACTATAACGTCTGGATCCGGTTCTGCTGCGTCGTTGTCAACGGGCGGCACCAGGTCTGGCTGCTGTGGCTTCTGCCTGCTTCAGGGACGAAGCAGGGATTCCCGGTATGCGATCTTGACAGCCAGAGGAAAGAGCTCCATGACCTTCACCAGCTCCTCCATCGGAGGATAGGTGGGCGCGATCCGGATGACACTGTCCTCCGGGTCATGACCGCCGGGGAAAGGAGAGCCAGCGGGAGTAAGCGTCACCCCTGCCTGGCGGCAGAGCTGAACGATCCTTCTCGCGCAGCCCCTGGGAGCGCGGAAACAGATGAAATATCCTCCGAGAGGTTCATTCCAGGAAGCGATACCCTCCAGCTCCTGTTTCAGTCTGGCGAGGACAAATTCAAATTTCGGACGGATGATGTCAGCCTGCCGGGCCATATGCGCTTCAACGGCGGCGAGATCCGGCAGGAACTTAATGTGACGGAGCTGGTTTACTTTGTCGTAGCAGACGAGCTGATAGGTCATCAGCTCCATATGCCGGCAGATGTTGGCCGGGCTTGCTCCGATTGCGCTGATTCCTCCTCCGGCGAAGGTGATTTTCGAGGTGGAGGTAAACATCAGTACACGGTCGGGATTCCCTGCTGCCAGGCAGGCATCATAGATATTTTTGAGATGATGCCTCCTGGCGGGATCCGGATAAAGGTGATGGACACAGTAGGCGTTATCCCAGAAAATCCGGAAATCCGCAGCAGCTGTTTTCATGGAGGCCAGCCGGTCTACCGTCTGATCAGAGTAGGTAATGCCGGAAGGATTTGCGTACATCGGGTTGCAGATCATCCCTTTGACGCAAGGGTCACGGACCAGACGCTCTACCATATCCATATCCGGTCCGGTTTCGCTGGTGGGGACAGGCACGACGGTAAGGCCAAGGGTCCGGCACATTTCAAAATGCCAGTCGTAACCGGGGACGGGGCAGAGGATTCTGACATCAGGAATCCGGCACCAGGGAGTATCTCCCTTCGACGGGCCGTTGATGATCGCCCTGGTAAGGGCATCATGAAGCAGATTGATGCTGGAATTGCCGCCGACGATGACCTGCTCCGGCGCGATCCCCAGAAGCTGGCCAAAAAGCCGGCGGGCTTCCGGAATCCCGGCGGGATCTCCGTAGTTGCGGGTATCTGTCCCGTCCTCGGACAGGAAACCGCTTTTCATTTCCAGCATGGGTATGGAAAGATCCAGCTGTCTGGATTCCGGCTTGCCCCGGGACATGTCAAGCTTCAGTCCCAATGACTGGAAATCCCGATAGCGTTTCATAAGAAGCTCGAACTCGTCTGGTCTGATCTGGGTGACTGGATGTATTATAGACATTGTATGGTTCCTTTCGTGTTCTGATTTCTTTTTTCGAAATCATAGCACGGATCGGGAGCTGCCGCAAGAATGGATACTGTTGAAAAGGAGAGGAGTCAAGTGGATCTCATTCGCCAAATGACAGAAGAATACAAGGACTATCTGTTTGATGAATCCCGCACGATGGGACAGGCAGATTATATCGCTTTTCCCGACAGCGAGGAGGAACTGGTTCAGGTCGTCCGGTGGTGCGCGAGGCAAGGTGTTCCTCTGACTGCCCAGGGAGGGATGACAGGTCTCGCGGGAGGCGCGAGTCCACTCAAAGGGCTTGCTCTGAACCTGTCGAGAATGAACCGGATTCTCGGAATGCGCCGTGCGCAGAATGGTTCTGTATATCTCAGGGTACAGCCCGGTGTATTGCTGACCCAGGTCAGGAAAGCCCTGGCAGAGAAAAACTTTGATGTCTCGCAGTGGGATGAAGAGTCCATCCGCACTCTTCAATCCATTACACCCGGGGAGCTCTTTTTTCCTCCGGATCCTACGGAACCGACAGCCAGCCTTGGAGGGATGGCTTCATGCAACGCCTGCGGGGCAAGATCCTTTCTGTATGGCTGCACCCGTGCGCATGTTCACGGACTGAGGGTGGTGCTGGCAGACGGTAGAGCAGCCGAGGTCTGCCGGGGCAGGGATAAAGCGCAGGGGAGGAGGATTCTGCTTCGGACGCTGGACGGCAGCACGCTTCAAAGTGAACTTCCTTCCTTTGACACCCCGGATATCAAGGACGCAGGATACTATATCCGGGAGAATATGGACCTGGCCGATCTTTTTATGGGCAGTCAGGGAACTCTGGCCATCATCAGCGAACTGGAGCTGATTCTCAAAAAGGCACCTGAGCATCTTTGGGGTCTGACAGCTTTTTTTCCCGATGACGACAGTGCGCTCTCCTATGTACGGGCGGTCAAGGGACATCCGGATCCCGGGGTTCCCCGGCTGAGCAGCCCGGCCGCATCGATCGAATTTTTCGGCAGGAACGCCCTTGACATGGTGATGGATCTGAAAGAAAAAAATCCGGCCTTCCGCCAGCTTCAAAAGCTTCCGGATCATTACCACTGCGGAGTTTATGTGGAATTCAACGCAGATGATCCTTCCCGGATGCCCGTTCTTCTTACAGAACTGGAGAAGGTGATCATAGCGGCAGGCGGGGATCCGGAACGCACCTGGGTGGCAAGAGATGCCCAGGAGCTGGAGCAGCTTCTTTTTTTCCGGCACTCGGTTCCGGAGGCGATTGACCTGATTGTGGAAGAAAACAAAAGAAGAGAGCCTTGCATTACGATTCTGTCGACCGATATGGCGGTGGACGATGCACATTTCGAGGAGCTGTTTCGTATCTACAATGAAGATCTGAAGAAGACGGATCTGCATTGGGTAATTTTCGGACATATCGGTGAAAATCATGTTCATCCGAATATCCTGGCCAGGACGAAGGAAGAATATGAGAGAGGACACGCGATTTTTGAAAAATGGGCCAAAGACGTCTATCGGATGGGAGGCAGTATCTCTGCAGAGCATGGTGCGGGTAAAATCAAGAAAAAGCTGGCGATGATCATGTATGGTCCGCAGAAAATGAAGGAACTGGTCCGCCTGAAAGCTGATTTCGATCCCCAGGGAATTCTGGGGCCGGGAAATGTTCTGACCGACGAGGCGAAAGCCGCAAAGACGGAGGTGGAACAATGAAGATCGGGGTATGCGTCAAACAGGTTCCCGCAACCAGCGAAACCAGGCTGGATCCGGTTACCCATACCATCATCAGGGAGTCCGGCCGCAACATCCTCAATCCTTTTGACGCTTTCGCCGTGGAGGAGGGGATACGGCTCAAGGAACGCTTCGGAGGTCAGGTCACGGTCCTGAGTATGGGGATTCCTCAGGCGCAGGAGACGCTTCGCCGGACGATAGCGACAGGGGCGGATGAAGCAGTGCTGCTTACAGACCGGGCATTTGCCGGTTCGGATACTCTTTCGACAGCCTGCACCTTGTCGGAAGGGATCCGGAAGCTGGGAGGATTTGACCTCATTGTTTGCGGGCACATGGCGACAGATGGAGATACCGCTCAGGTCGGTCCGATGCTGGCAGAATATCTGGGGATTCCGCACGTCACAGGCGTGTCTGCGGTCGAGTCGGTCCGGCAGGGAATGATTACGCTCCGAAAGCTGACGGACGATGGCTATCTGAGACTCCAGGTGCCGATGCCGGCTTTGATCACGGTGCTGAAGGAAATCAATATTCCGCGGCTTCCCTCCCTGGCCGGCGTGCTCCGGGGAGAAAGAGCCCGGATCAGGCAGCTTGACGCTGCCATGCTGGGCATACCTCCGGAAAAAACAGGCCTGAAGGGATCACCTACCCGTGTGATCGGGACAAGCCGGCCGCAGATCCGGACAGAGCGCGTCCGGATAGAGGGAAGCCCGGGAGAGCAGGCGGGAAAGGTCGTTTCTTTGCTGAAGGAATGGGGACTGCTCCGAAAGGGAGCCGATGCAGAGAAAACGAATGCTGTGCCGGACGGACAGGATATCGGAATACCGGGCAAAGGACTTGTCCTGCCGGACAACCTGATCCCGGAAAAGATGGAGCCTGCCCAGGGCTCGATATGGGTTTATTGTGAACAGGGTCCGGGAGGACTGCGGGAGGTATCCGGCGAACTCCTGGGCAAAGCGAGAGAACTGGCCCTGGAGCTGAAGTGCAGGGTGAGCGCGGTTGTGCCTGTGTCCTTTCGTTCCTTTGATGCCGGGAAGGCGATATGGCTGGCGGGATGCGGAGCGGATGAGATTCTGCTGATGGAAGAAAACCCGGAACCGGCAGGGGATGAAAAGGACATAAAAATTCTTGCGGAAGCTCCGGAGGATGAAATGGGGCAGACAGACCGGATCTGCGAGCTGGCAGACCGATATCATCCTCAGGTTTTACTGATCGGTGCAACTGCCTATGGCAGGTCTCTCGCTCCCCGTATAGCGGCAAGGCTGCGGACCGGACTTACCGCGGACTGTACGGGACTGGGGATTGATCCCGGGACAAAGCTTCTGGTACAGACCAGACCCGCTTTTGGAGGCAGCCTGATGGCCCGGATTATCTGTCCGCAGAGAAGACCGCAGATGTCTACGGTGCGGCCAAAGGTATTCCCGGCAACGTATCAGGAGCCGGCAAAGCTCCCGGCTGTTTTCCGGTTTGCAACGGACAGGAAAAGCAGTCCGTTTACCATACTTGAGTTTCTGCCCTCCCGGGAAGGAGAAAACATATCGGAAGCGAAGCTGCTGGTATCCGTCGGGCAGGGCGCAGGAGGAGACGAACAGATCGCTATGGCAAGGCAGCTGGCCGGACGGCTGGGAGGAGCTCTTTGCGGCAGCCGTCCTATGGTAGACAGCGGGAAGCTTCCCTATGTTCTCCAGGTAGGACAGACCGGCAAGACCGTTTCGCCCGCTCTTTATCTGTCACTGGGTATTTCAGGCGCTGTACAGCATATGGCGGGAGTGGCGGCACAGAAAATCATAGCGGTCAATACGGATCCGGACGCGCCGATTTTCCAATATGCCCACTACATTGTGCAGTGTGACAGCGGAGCATTTCTCCGCGGGATGCTGGAGATGATCTGAGGGAATCATGGGTGAGTCAAGGGAAAGAAAATGAGGCAGCCAGGGAAAGGAGAAGAAATGAAGAAAAAGAAACCGGAAGGCCGGAACAGAAAAAACCAAAGATGGTGGACGATTCCTCTGTGGATCCTTCTCATCGCCTGTGCGGTCGTCATCGTTTATGTCGCTTATGTCTTCCTGACCTATGACAGAATCGAGGATAATCAGGTGCTTGGTGTGGAGGGGAGTGCCGGAGCTGCGCCCGAAACAGGGACAGAATATACGGCGGTTGCCTATAATGTCGGATTCGGAGCATATACCCCTGATTTTACGTTTTTCATGGACGGCGGAAAGCAGAGCCGGGCTCAGTCTGCAGAAAGCGTCGTCTCCTGTATCGAAGGATCAGCGCAGACGGCTCTTTCCTTCGACCCGGATATCGTCCTGTTTCAGGAAGTGGATACGGATTCCACCAGGAGCTGGCATATCAATGAAAAAGAGATGATCGATACTCTTTTTGAAGGCTTTGGACACGTGGCAGCGGTAAATTATCATTCTGCTTATCTGATGTATCCTCTTACAGAGCCTCATGGAGCCTCCAACTCCTGCCTTCTGACCCAGAGCCGCTTTCCTGTTGCCTCTGCTCTGCGCAGAAGCCTCCCGATTGCCTCGGGAGTGAAAAAAATACTGGATCTGGACCGCTGCTACAGTATTTCCAGAATTCCTGTTCTGGACGGAAAGGAGCTGGTCCTGATCAATACCCATCTTTCGGCTTATGGAACTGACGTATCGCAGGGAAACGCTCAGCTTCAGATGCTGTTTGAGGACATGGCAAGAGAGTATGAACAGGGCAATTATGTGATCTGCGGAGGAGATTTCAATCATGATTTCACCGGGGATTCCAGAACCGTGCTCAACCCCGGAACCCAGGAAGTCTACAGCTGGTGCCAGCCCTTCCCCGGGGAAATCATTCCCGAAGGCTTCACGAGATGCCTGGACTATGACGAGGGACTGGTTTCCACTTCACGATATACCAATCAGCCTTATGGTCCGGACAGCTTTACCGTGGTACTGGACGGCTTCATTATTTCACCGAATGTAAACTGCACCTATGTCCAGAACATTGACACAGGATATCAGTATACGGATCACAATCCTGTGGTGATGAAATTTGTGCTTTCGCCGTCCTGAGCTTCTGCACAGGCTACAGTGAACGTAAGAAGGTTTTCTTTCTCTGATGTTTATTTTTTACCGGAAAAGCTGTCATCATCGTGAATCCAGGATAAAGAATCTCCATGTCGTTTACCATAATTCGTGACAGCTTCAGGTTCAGTTTACAACCGCGGTGTAATCAGTCTCAGAGGGGATGAGAGCGCCGCGGTTTTGCAGTTTGACATAAAATTTTACCATCTTGCTTTTTTGTTTCACTTATATTATAGTATTTTTTGTTTGCGTCTGAATGCCGGTGCTTTTCTGCGACAGGATTCATCGGTGATGTACGCGGATGCCTGACAGACGGAGCCGGACAGCTCCGGGAAAACGGCCGTGCAGAAAGGAGACAGGAAAACGGTTGTTAGCGCCGGGACCTTAGATGGTTGACGAGGATGGCGGTGATCGAAGGATTCGGCGGATGCCGCCACGGTTCACCGGTGAGCCGACAGGGAGAAAGCAAAAAGCAGAAACAACACTGTAACAAAGATTCTCCTCCCACCGGACATACGAGAGAAATACTCTTGAGGAAGGTTTTGTGTTCACGTCAGTCTGTTCTTCGACATGTGCGGCGTTTCAGCCAGACGGTGAGCTGCAGCTGAAGGAATCAGACGGACGTGCCGCATCAGGATCTTCAGAGATGACATAAAACGGGACGTTTCGGTTTTCCGGCCTGGAAGGTGCCGGAGATCAGGACAGGAAACGGCCCCGGAAAAGCATTTGTTTTCCGGATCTGAACAGGGAAAACAAATGAGGATTTACCGTTTATCCGAGATTGAAAAAAAGAAACAGGAGAGAATATTATGCGAGTTGTTATTCAGGATAATTATGAGAAAATGTGCCAGTGGGCTGCAGCTTATATTGCGGAAAAGATCAACAACCACAAAGAGGACCGTCCTTTTGTACTGGGTCTTCCCACCGGTTCTTCACCGATCGGCGTATACAAGGAGCTGATCAGGAAAAATCAGGCCGGAGAGCTGTCCTTTGCCAATGTGGTGACCTTCAATATGGATGAGTACCTCGGGCTGCCCAGAGAGCATGATCAGAGCTACTGGTATTTCATGCATGATACCTTCTTTGATCATCTGAAGGATATGAAGCCCGAGAATATCAATATTCTCAACGGGATGACGGATGATCCCGAGGGAGAATGTGCCCGCTATGAAGAGAAAATCGCGTCCTACGGCGGTATCGATCTCTTTATGGGCGGCATCGGTGTTGACGGACATCTGGCTTTCAATGAGCCGTATACCTCTCTTTCTTCACGCACGGGCGTGAGAGACCTGACCACCGATACCCGGATCGTGAATTCACGATTCTTTGGCAATGACCCGTCCAAGGTTCCGGCAAAAGCGCTTTCTGTCGGTATAGGAACGGTGACGGATTCCAGGGAAGTTCTTGTTCTGATTAACGGCCATAACAAAGCCAGGGCTCTTGCCGCGACAGTCGAGGGTGGTGTCAGCCAGAAATGGACCTGTTCTGCGCTTCAGATGCACAATGCGGCGATTATCGCCTGTGATGAGGAAGCCTGCGGCGAACTGACAGTGGATACATATAAGTATTTCCTTGACATTGAGAGGAAGGAGCGTCTTTAATGGGTAAATATTTCGGTACGGATGGATTCCGTGGTGAGGCGAATAAAGGACTGACCTTTGTTCATGCCGTGCAGATCGGACGGTTTCTCGGATGGTACTATGGCACAAGGCTGAACAGGAAGGCCAAGATTGTCATCGGAAAGGACACCAGAAGATCCAGTTACATGTTTGAGTACTCTCTGTGCGCCGGCCTTATGGCGAGCGGTGCGGATGCCTATATCATGCATGTGACGACGACCCCTTCAGTGGCGTATATCACCAGAGTCGACGATTTTGACTGCGGAATCATGATCTCCGCATCTCACAATCCTTACCAGGATAACGGGATCAAGCTGCTCAACGGTTATGGCGAGAAGATGGACGAGGAGACGATTCTCAAGGTCGAGGAGTACATTGACGGAAAGATCGAGGTTCCCACGGCTTGCGGACATGAGATCGGGCGGACCGTAGACTACGTCGCCGGGCGGAACCGCTATATCGGGTATCTGATTTCCATGTCCAAATACAGCTTCAAGGATGTTAAAGTCGGACTGGATGTCGCCAACGGAGCTGCATGGCAGATCGCAAAGGGAGTGTTTGATGCCCTGGGCGCAAAGACGTATGTCATGAATGCCGAGCCGGATGGATATAATATCAATACCGAATGCGGCAGCACTCATATTGAGCACCTGCAGAAATTTGTGGTAGAGAAAAACCTGGATATCGGCTTTGCCTATGACGGTGACGCGGACAGATGCCTTTGTGTGGACGAAAAGGGAAATGTGGTCACCGGAGATCATATCATGTACATTTACAGCCTGTACATGAAGGAAAGAGGAAAGCTGATCAACAACAAGGTCGTCACGACGGTGATGAGCAATTTCGGTCTGTATAAGGCGCTGGATAAGGTCGGGATCGAGTACGAAAAAACGAAGGTCGGAGACAAATACGTCTATGAAAATATGGTACAGAACGGACATCGGATCGGCGGTGAGCAGTCCGGCCATATTATTTTTACAAAGTATGCGACGACCGGAGACGGGATCCTCACCAGCCTGAAGATGATGGAGGTTATGCTGGCCAAGGAAAAACCGATGAGTGAGCTGGCGGCACCGGTGGTATTCTATCCCCAGGTGCTGAAAAATGTCAGGGTGAAGAGCAAGCCCGAAGCCCAGAATGATCCGGATGTCATTGCCGCAGTGGAGAAGGTGGCCCGGGAGCTGGGAGATGAGGGACGGATTTTAGTCCGCGAATCCGGGACAGAGCCGGTGATCCGGGTTATGGTTGAAGCCGGAAACGACGAAATCTGCGGGAAATACGTGGATGATGTCATTAAAGTGATTGAAGCGAAGGGACATGTCGTGCAGTAAAGCTTTGCGGCGAGTGTCCTTACACAGGGACTGTGGTTTTCCACAGTCCCTGTGCTTTATATGCCGGACAGTACACAGAAAGGAAGAAACAGGAGATGGGATGGGATGAAGCTTTTGAAGCAGCAGGACATTTTGCATTCGAGGGAAAGGTATCCGGCTGCGCTCCTTATGGAAACGGACACATCAATGAGACCTGGCTGGCAGAGCTTACCGGAGGAGAAAAGGTAATTCTCCAGAAAATCAGCTCTCTGCTGACGAAGGATGTCGATGGACTTATGGATAATATTTCCGGTGTGACGGCTCATCTTTGCCGGAAGGAGCCGGATCCGAGGAAGGTTTTGCGGCTGATCGGGACAAAGGAGGGAAAGGCCTGCTGGCACAGTCCGTCCGGAGCATGGAGAGCCTTTGCCTATATCGAGGATTCCATCTGCCTGGAAAAAGCCGGGTGTGATGAAGACCTCCGCCAGAGTGCTCTGGCATTTGGAGGATTCACGGAAATGCTCAGGGATTTCCCGGCACATATGCTCCGGGATGTGATTCCGGATTTCCACAACACTCCTGTGCGGATGCGGCAGCTTCACCTTGCGGCAAAGGAAGACCGGGCAGGAAGAAAAAAGGAGGTCGGACAGGAGCTTCATTTCCTGCTGGAAAGGGAGACGGAAATGGGACGGCTCTGGCAGATGAAGGAGAAAGGTGACCTTCCTGTCCGCGTGACGCATAATGATACCAAGCTGAATAATGTCCTGTTTGACAGAGCTTCCCGTACAGCTCTGTGTGTCATTGATCTTGACACGGTAATGCCGGGACTGATTCCGTATGATTTTGGAGACGCGGTCCGGTATGGAGCCGCGACTTCGGCTGAGGATGAAAGGGATGCCGACAGGATGAAGCTGGATCTTCACCGGTATCAGGTATACCTGGAGGGATTCCTTGAGGCTTGCCCCGGGCTGACCACGCAGGAGGTTGAGGCACTGCCCCTGGGAGCAAAGACGATCACCCTTGAGCAGGCGGCCCGGTTTCTCACCGACTACCTGAACGGTGATATGTATTACCGGATCAGCCGCCCCGGCCAGAACCTGGACCGCTGCCGGACACAGATCCGTCTGGCAGAGGACATGGAAAAGAAATGGAAGGAAATGGGAAGAGGATATTGACAGATTCAGGACGATTTACTACAATATCTTTGTCTATATTTTACAAAACCAGTCAGGCATGTCTGCGTCATCTGAGACGTGATAAGATTCAGGCCATAGAGCATACAGATCGCAGTTGTCCGGTCACAGATTCCTTTACCGTTACGATGCGTCTGCTATGGACTGATCCTTACAGCCTGGACAGGATAAACGCATCAATCGAAAAGTAATCCGCGTGAAGGGCGCATGGCCTTAGAAATGACCATCCGCAAGCGTCGGTACTTAGTGAGCGCAAGCCGTCAGGCGCAGCGCGAGGTTAGTACCGCTAC
>CACZQU010000212.1 GCA_902783305.1 uncultured Lachnospiraceae bacterium
CACTCACTAAGTACCGACGCCTGCGGATGGCCATTTCTAGGGTACCATTCACCTCGCGCGCGGGGAAGGGTTAGACCGTGAACTGTAACTCTCATGCAATATTGTTATGCACTCCGAAAATAACAGCTTGACAAATTACATTTTGTGAAATATAATTTGTTTAAACCAAAAGCAAGAAGCGAAGAGGTATTGCAATGGCACAGGAATATGAACAGCTGCTTTTGAAAAACCAGCTTTGCTTTCCACTATATGCCTGCGGGCGGAAGATTGTCGGCAGCTATACCCCATATCTGAAACCATTGGGACTGACTTACACGCAATATGTCGTACTTATGGTCTTATGGGAAAAGGAGACAGTAAACGTTGGGCAGTTGGGATCGATTCTTTACCTGGATGCCGGAACGCTGACACCTGTCCTTAAAAGGCTGGAAAAAGCAGGGTATGTGACAAGGAAACGATCAAAAGAAGATGAGCGGATCACGGTGATCAGCTTAACCCCGGAAGGGGAATCGCTGAAAGAAAAATGTAAGGATATACCAATAAAACTCGCGTCCGGGAATACCATGCTAAGTGAAACGGACGCAAAGGAGCTATACAGACTGCTCTATCAGTTTCTGGGCTGCAATTGACATTTTCCTGCAGAGGTAAGTTCAATGGAATTTGTAAAGTACGGCCAGAAGAGAAAGACAGAAGAGCAGCTGCTGTTTTTCGAAAAAGATTGTGAGGTAAGCATATGGAATTCAAAGAAGTCATAAAAAACCGTTATTCCTGCAAGAAATATTCCGGACGCCAGGTTGAAGCGGAGAAGCTGGAAGCCATTCTGAATGCCGGACGTCTTGCGCCAACTGCCAAAAATCTGCAGGAGCAGCATGTCTATGTCCTGCAAAGCACTCAGATGCTTGAAAAGATTGATGCCGTCACCCCTTGTCGTTATGGAGCACCTACAGTACTGGTTGTCGCCTTCGACAAAAACAATGTATTCACCTACCCTGGAGGGAAACGCAATTCCGGAGCAGAGGACGCGGCGATTGTCGCAACTCACATGACCCTTGCCGCCGCTGATGAAGGAGTGGACAGCTGCTGGATCAATTTCCTCGACCCGGATAAGACCGCGGAGGTTCTCGGGCTGCCTGAAAATGAAGAAGTCCTTATGCTGCTGGATCTGGGCTACGCCGCCGAAGGAACCGGACCTCTTCCTAACCATGAGAGCAGGAAGGATCTGAGCGAAACCGTAACGTATATCTGAGTTTTGACAAAAAACAGCATTACCAGGAAAGGAAAAGAAAAATCACAGAAGGGGTTTGAAGGCTTCCAGGAGCATCAGTACAAAGATCTTCTGGAGAAGATGTTTGCTAAAGCTGATCCGGATTGGGATAAGAAACCAGATATCAAGTGGAATTTCACGAAGTTTGTGAT
Organism: uncultured Lachnospiraceae bacterium; assembly: GCA_902783305.1. Taxonomy (GTDB): domain Bacteria; phylum Bacillota; class Clostridia; order Lachnospirales; family Lachnospiraceae; genus Blautia_A. The sequence continues at coordinate 1,417 of CACZQU010000212.1, forward strand.
CGACAGGGAAGGAAATGTCGTTGCGCGGTTTGAACCGACAGCCGAGATGGCGGATGTGGAGAACTGCATTAAATCCCTGCTCTGATCGCCTGATCCGGGATAAAGAGCAGTTGAAAATCTGAAATGGCAGGAAATAATGCGGAAAGTAAAAAGCAGTGTGTATGCCGGTTGGGGAAATCCTGACCGGCATTTTTGTTGATTGCAGCCCGGATAGGTGATAGAATAATTTCTGCAGCTGATCCTTGACAGCAAGGACAATGATACTCTTTATGAAACATCTGGCGGATAAGGAGCAGACATGTTGAATCAGTTTTCAAGAACACAATTGATATATGGAGCAGAAGCGATGAGAAAGCTTGCCACTTCCCGTGTTGCTGTTTTCGGGATAGGAGGAGTAGGCGGTTATGTGGTCGAGGCTCTTGCGCGAAGCGGAACAGGCGCACTGGATATCATAGATGACGACAAGGTCTGCCTTACCAATATCAACCGCCAGATCCTTGCGACAAGAAAAACCGTCGGGAAATATAAGGTGGATGTGGCAGAAGAGCGGATCCATGATATAAACCCTGACTGCGTGGTCCGAAAGTATAAAACCTTCTTTTTGCCGGAGACACAGGATCAGTTTGACTTTTGTGAATATGACTATATTGTAGATGCAATTGATACGGTGACCGGAAAGCTTGCCATCATTGAAAAAGCGAAAAAAGCGAAAGTACCGGTCATATCTTCTATGGGGGCGGGAAATAAAGTAAAGGCTGCGATGTTTGAAGTCGCTGATATTTACCAGACATCTGTCTGTCCGCTGGCAAAAGTGATGCGGCATGAGTGCAGGAAGAGGGGAATCGACTCGCTTAAGGTCGTATATTCAAAGGAAATCCCGATGAGACCTCCGGAGGATCTGTCCGTCAGCTGCAGGCAGCATTGTATCTGTCCCCCGGGAACAGCCAGAAAATGCACTCAGCGGAGGGATATCCCCGGTTCAACAGCGTTTGTCCCTTCCACGGTCGGCCTGATCATAGCAGGCGAAGTGATCAACGATCTGGCGGGAATATAAAAGGATGAGATTCAGAAAGCGAAGCTAAGGAGCTGTGAGGAAAAACCTGCACAGCTCCTGCCTTGTAAAGCTAAATCCGGCATGGTAAAATAAACTTATCGAACACATATTATTCTGAGTACGAAACGGGAAAGGCAATCATGAGAAGAAAGACGGTTACAACGAATAATACTTCCCCTAAGAAATTGTTCCACCGGTCATTGGCAGTCCAGGTAAATGTACTGATAATTCTGATCACACTCGTGATTTCGCTGCTGATGGTGGCGATCAGTGCCAATAACTATTATAAAGCCATCATGGAGCCCCGTAAACAAAGGCTTTCGTATCTTGAGTTTAATAAGGAGGTGTTTACGCCCTATCTGGAGTATTTTTACCAGTTTTTCGGTACGGAAGAATTGCTGGATGCCCGCGCATCCATGGATTCCGACAGCGATTCTTTTCTTGACTGGATGGAGAATACTCCCTCTTTTACCTCTGATGATCCCGTAGATGACAGGACAAGCCTGTTCCTTGACACCATTTCCTTTGATGTGGCTGTCGCAGAATTTGTGGAACCCATTGCCTTGGATATTGCCTGTTTTGAAATTGACAAGCAGGGAACCACTTACCGGGTATCCTATAACGACAAAAAGCAAGGATGGTTCAGCGAGTCTTACGAATTCGGCCATGAAACAAGATTCACCAATCTGGAAGCACAGAAATTCCTGTATCCGTCCATGGAAAAAGTCGATTCGTCCTATCTTGTCCTGCGTTGTGTGCCATTCACCATCGAAAACAGTGAAGGCCGTCTCTGGCTGGCATACGACCTGACTGAACTTGTCCAGGATTATTTCAGTTTTCTGGCCAGGAGCGTACTCTATGTTTTTATCCTGACGGCAGCGGCTTCCATTGTCAGTGTCATCCTGCTCCGCCACTATGTAACAATACCGATCAGCGCCCTGGCTCTGTCCGCGAAGAAGTTCAAACCCGGGGAAGACGGAACTTATTCTGTCGAAAACATCAGTACAGTTGAAATCCGTGCGGAAAACGAGCTCGGTGACCTCAGCAGGGAGATCCGGTCGATGCAGTCCAGTATTGTGGAAAACACGGAAAGACTCCGGAATATGACAGCAGCGCAGGAGCGGATCAGTACCGAGCTTAATCTTTCCGCCAGGATTCAGAAGAGCATGCTTCCCAGTATCTTCCCTCCCTTCCCTGAAAGAAAGGAATTTGACCTGTTCGCCTCGATGACACCGGCCAGGGATGTCGGCGGAGATTTTTACGACTTTTTCCTGATTGATGATGACCACCTTGCACTGGTGATGGCGGATGTGAGCGGAAAGGGTGTTCCTGGTGCCTTGTTCATGATGATAACCAAGGTGATTTTGAAAAACAACGCCATGATCAGCAAGTCAGCCGGAGAAACCCTTGCCATGACAAACGACCTGATCTGTGCAAACAACAGAATGGAGATGTTTGTGACGGTCTGGATGGGAATACTGGAAATCAGTACCGGGAAGATCACGGCGGCAAATGCCGGACACGAATATCCTGCAATAATGAGGAACGGATGCTTCCGGCTTTACAAAGACCGGCACAGCTTTGTGATCGGAGGAATGGAAAGAGCACGGTATAAGGAATATGAACTGCAGCTGGAAAAAGGAGATAAGCTGTTTGTCTACACGGATGGTGTTCCCGAAGCGACTAACGCGGGAGAAGAATTGTTCGGCACGGAAAGAATGATTGATGCGCTGAACAGATATGCCGGTCTTTCCCCAAAAGAAATCCTCGATGGAGTAAAGAGCGCCGTAGATGGATTTGTCGGCGAAGCAGAGCAGTTTGATGACCTGACAATGCTTTGCCTTGAGTACAATGGATAAAGAAGAAAAGCTGCTGAAGAAGTGCCTCGCCGAAAGCACGAGGCACTTCACTCAAAGGTTCCGGAATGACTTATTTCATCTTCTTTTTAAACTCCCTGAAATCACCAAGAGCCCTCCATCCTATACCGATAATTTTCGGAATATTGAGGGAATTTGATCCCCCCTGCCGTGGTCTGAATGATACCGATATGAATTTGTTCTTTTCACGATAATAAACATAATATGTGGTCATCATGATATTCGGCAGGTTATAATCCGGCTCCATCCGGTAAAGATACTTCTTCACTGTCTCTGTTTTCATCAGTCTGAACGGTGCGTTGGCGTCAGGGATCCTGACCCCGAAATAAATCCGCAGAAGTACACATACGACACGCTCAATAAATGCTCTTGACAGTCCGTCGCCCCGTTCATGCCTCATTCCGAAAATCCCGTCGTATTCATTACGCAATTTCCAGAACCGGTCAAATTCTGCCGGATCTGTCTGTCCGTCTGAATCTGTCTGAAAGATATAATCTATCCCGTTTTTTATTGCGTAATCATAGAGGGCAATCACCTTCGGCCCATGCTGTCTTTCCGTATTCTGAAGGATGACAAGTCTGGGATATTCCTTTTGCAGATTCACAAGAATTTCATGTGTCCTGTCTTTACTTCCGCTATCTGCAATGATAAGCCTTGAAGATTCGTCCTTTCCATCGAGAACCCCATACCAGGATCTGACGGTCTTCTCAATATTTGCCTCTTCATTGTATGCAGGCATCACAACGTATAAAGAATCCATTCTTTTCCACAATCTTCCTTAATTTCATTTTTTGCTGAGATCCACGCTAAGGATCTGTGCAGGTTTATATGCACAGCTCCTTAGCGTTTCCCGGGCATCACCGGCCGTTTCCGCCGCTGTTTTTGCAGCGGAAATCAATAAAGCTGAGAAACGAAGAGCGGACAACTCCATATGCCGTAAAATTCTCAACCGCAATTGTAAAAATGATACACAATGTCTCAAATTCTGTCAACTGTAAACGAAATTCCTGCTCTGAACGGAGAATCAATGTGTTTTTTCCCGAAGAACCGGCAGAGAGAAAGGAGGCTGCAAAAATGAAGCTTACATTTATCGGCGCTGATCATGAGGTGACAGGAAGCTGTCATTATCTGGAGGCAGCAGGCAGGAAATTCCTGGTGGACTGCGGGATGGAGCAGGGCCGGGATGTGTATGTAAACCAGGAAATTCCGGTTCCGGCCGGGGAGATCGATTTCGTGCTTCTGACTCATGCGCACATAGACCATTCCGGCCGGCTCCCGGAGCTGTATGCGAAAGGGTTCAGAGGACCGGTCTACGCGACAGAGGCGACCAGCAACCTTTGCGACATCATGCTGCGTGACAGCGCCCATATCCAGGAGTTTGAGGCTGAATGGCGCAACCGCAAGGGAAAACGATCCGGTAAAGAGTTGTTTGTGCCGGCATATACCATGGCCGATGCCATGGGAGTGATCGACAACTTTGTCGAATGCCCATATCAGAAAATCATCAATCCGGCTCCGGATATCCGGGTGCGGTTTATGGATGCGGGACACCTTCTGGGATCTGCAAGCATCGAGCTTTGGATCAGGGAAGGGGAAGTAGAGAAAAAACTGGTTTTTTCCGGAGATATCGGAAACCTTCATCAGCCGCTGATCAAGGATCCGACCACCATCAGCGAGGCAGACGTGGTGATCATGGAATCCACCTACGGAGACCGTCTCCATGGGGAGAGGCCAGATTACGCCGCCCGTCTGGCCGAGGTCATCCAGCGCACCTTCGACCGGGGCGGGAATGTGGTTATTCCGTCCTTCGCAGTAGGGAGGACGCAGGAAATGTTATATTTCATCCGGCAGATCAAACGAGACGGGCTGGTTACGGGATACGATAATTTTAAAGTATATGTGGACAGCCCTCTGGCGAATGAGGCGACGACTATTTTTTCCGAACATGTCTACGACTGTTATGATGAAGAAGCCCTGGAGCTGGTTCATGCCGGAATCAACCCTCTGAGTTTTCCCGGCCTGAGAGTTTCCATTACCAGCGAAGATTCTATCGGCATCAATTATAATACCGAGCCGAAGGTCATTATCTCTGCCAGCGGAATGTGCGACGCAGGCAGGATCAAGCACCATCTGAAGCACAACCTGTGGAGACAGGAGTGTACCATTCTTTTCGTCGGATATCAGTCGAACGGAACTCTTGGACGGGCTCTGGTGGAAGGTGCTGAGGAAGTCAGACTCTTTGGAGAGGAAATCCATGTGGCAGCAGAGATCTGCCAGCTTCCCGGCATCAGCGGTCACGCAGACATGAATGGTCTTCTGAACTGGGCGAAGGCTTTCTCCGCCAGTGCGCCGTCCAGAGTGTTCGTTGTACACGGCGAAGATTCCGTAACCGACAGCTTTGCCGGCCGGCTGCACGAAGAACTGGGATACCGGGCTATGGCGCCTTTTTCCGGTACAGTCTATGACATTGCCGAAAACGTCATCGAAAAGGAGGCTGTAGGAATCCCAGCTCCGACCAGAAGGATCATTTCGCCCAAAACCTCTAAGGCTGCCCGCACCTTCGAGAAGCTTCTGTCCATGGGCCAGCGTCTCCTTTCTGTCATTCGCGGCTGCGAGGGCAGGCCGAATAAGGAATTGGAACGTTTTACCAGGGAAATCCAGTCCCTCTGTGATAAATATGAATAGCCTGTCTGGCTCGCGCACTCCCCGCTGCGGCATTCAGAACGGACAGAAGAACAAGTGTAACTGATATCCGTCATCATAATATGAAGGTGGAAGAGAACGGATAAGAAAGTGAGGTGCATCTGTGAAGAAGTTTTTGCCTGTTCTGATTGCTGCAGCTTTTGCCTTCTCCCCTGCCAATACCGTTACCGCCGGGGAGAAAAGCTTTGATCCCGCCATGCAGGTCGTCTTTCCTGACTGGAAAGGGAAAGCCGATGACACACTTGCATTGAACAGTATGTACAGCTTCATCGGATATCATGGACAGGGGATAATCTGGCTCCGCATTTCTGAAAAGACAGACCATTTTCGGATGTATGTCAATGGAAATGCTGTGGAAACAGATGGATTGACCAAGGGCAGCTATTGTCCGGTGGACATCTCCTCCTATACGAAAAACGGGGAAAACACCCTGCAGATTTCCAACATCAGCCCCTCCGGCCTGACAGAAGCCGTAACCGTTTATATTCCTTATCCGGAAGTTCTGGAGGGTATTCCGGAAGAGGAAGGGATACACCAGGAAGCACTGACCCTGATTTCCGACCTGATCCAGGCCGATATTGAGAACGGATTTCCCAGTGCCCAGCTTGCGGTAATCCGAAACGGGAGGCTGGTATATGAAAACGCCTGGGGGAAAACAAACTCCTATCTGCCGGACGGTACTCCCTGTGCTGACAGCGCGGCTGTAACGACAGACACCCTGTATGACCTGGCTTCGGTAACCAAAATGTTTTCCGTGAATTATGCTCTTCAGAAGCTCGTAACGGATGGCGAGGTATCACTGGATGCCAGAATTACCGATTTTCTCGGGGAAGAATTCGCGTCTGAAACCATACAGGTTCTGACTGCTCCGGACGGTGAGGAAAAGGATCCCGGAGCGCTTCCTGATCTGAAGACCATCAAGGAATGGAAGGCGAAACTCACTATACGGGATCTTCTCCGGCATCAGGGCGGTTTCCCGGCAGACGCCAAGTACCCTGCGCCAAAGCTGTATAAGGAGAACCTGGCAGAAGGAGAGAGCTATCCCGACAATCCTCTGTTTGCCGGAAACGGAGCCGATGAAAGGACAAAGCGCTCAACCGTGAAGATGATCTGCAAAACACCCCTCGATTATGAACCCGGAACGCAGACCGTTTATTCGGATATTGATTATATGATTCTGGGATTGGTGGTAGAAAAGATCACAGGAGAAGATCTGGATTCCTGGCTGAAAAAGACATTCTATGAACCGCTCGGGCTCTCCCATATCACCTACAATCCGCTGCAGAACGGTTTTACGCCGGAAGACTGCGCGGCAACGGAATTAAACGGGAACACCCGTGACGGTCTTCTTGATTTTGAAGGATACCGTACGCAAACTCTGCAGGGGGAGGTACATGACGAGAAAGCCTGGTACAGTATGGCAGGCATCAGCGGACACGCCGGTCTGTTTTCCAACGCGTCAGATCTGGCAAAGCTTGCCGCTGTGATGCTGAGTGGTGGGTATGGGGAAAACCGTTTTTTCTCCAGAAATGTGATCGATCTGTTCACTGCCCCCAAATCAGAAGATATGGCAAACTGGGGACTTGGCTGGTGGAGACAGGGTGAGAAACAAAGAGCCTGGTATTTTGGTACGCAGGCCGGCTCTGAGACCTTCGGGCATCAGGGGTGGACCGGAACACTGGTCATGATTGACCCGGAACGGCAGCTTGTCATCGTATATCTTACCAACAAAATCAACTCTCCTGTTACGGATGTACAGGATAATCCGAACAGATTTAATGGAAACTGGTATACCGCAGGTACCTTGGGATTTGTCCCGCAGATCCTGTCCATCGGAATGGATACGGATCAGGATATCTCTGCTCAGCTTCGGGATCTGACTGCCGATATGGCAGATGAAGCTCTAAAGCTGATCCCGGAGGGTGTATCCCCTGACAGCGATCATCCTGCGGCTAAAAACGCCCGCAGCAAGCAACAGCTTTGTGACCTTTATTCGTAACGGATCCGACACCATTCCTTTACTGTTGAACTTTTGTGATCTATGCCTCGCAGCAGGTGCGAGGCACAGATGGAACAGAGGATATTATGCCTCTCCCGCGCGATATACCGTCAGATAACGGTCCTCGTATACTTCCACGATCTGCTCTACTTCTCCATAAGGATCTTCTGCCGGCGGATATTCTGCCTCAAAGAATACGCAGGTTCCGCAGGACGCGCTGAGCGTCCTGGGAACCGGCATCATTTTTGCAGGGATACCTTCCGCAGTCCGTTCTCTTTTAAACCGTACCGCACCGAAATGAGAATAAAAAGTCGCGATATACTGTCTGATCATACGTCTATTTCTCAATGGTCAGGAGGAAGTCATCCTCCTGGTCTGTCACGGTGACGTGATATCCTTCATGCTCCGCATAACGGGTTACGTTTTCCACGCATACCCTGGCATCCACCAGCATCTGATAGCACTCCTCTTTTGATTTCATGGCATCCCGGATCATAATTACCGGCTCCGGGCAGGAACGTCCTCTTGCGTCAATCATTTCTGTCCTCCTTATTTCACTTGTTCTTTTTTCCCTGAATCGTATTGACAACAGCAATTATTGTTATCACCGCAAGTCCGATGATTACGGCAATTTTTCCGTTTTCCGTAGGACCGTTGGCAGAAGATGCCAGGCCGAAATTATGGCAGAAGGCAGCCCCGGTTAAAAGCCCCAGTACTGTCACAGCACTATCCGTGTTTCCTTCGCCTGCCAGTACCAGCTGCCTTAAGGGACAGCCGCCCAGAAGGGTACAACCATAACCGACAAGCAGCATCCCAAGGAAATTCCAAAGACCATCCGTGTGGGAGATCGCCTGTCCCGCAAAGCCAGGATGAAAACTGCCGGTAAACAGATTCCCGGCAAATACCGCCGCAAGAACCGCGCCAAAACCAATGATCAGTATAGGGTCACGAAACAATACCAGGTCACGGATTCCGCCTACCATGCAAAGCCGTGTCCATTGAGCAAGGCAGCCAACCAGAAGGCCTGCACATAACGACATCCAGTAAGGCGCATGCTTTCCTCCAGGACCACCGTCTGCAGCGGTAAAAAAGAGAAAAGCCGGAGCTGTAATCAGGAGGACAAGAAATGCAGCCTGAATTCCGGGAAATACAAAGCCTTCTATGACAGGCTGCCGGTACGTACGTTTCAGGGTATATCCCTGACTGAGAAAAGCAATTCCCACCAGAATCCCACAGGCAAATCCTCCGAGGCCGGCCAGTGCATTTCCATCTCCGCCGCCCAGGCGGATGATCATCCTGAACGGGCAGCCCAGAAACATCAGGCAGCCGATCATCACAAAGAAGCCCAGCAAAAACCTGGTCATGACGGAAGATCCGCCTTTGACGGAAAACTCTTTTCTTATGACAGACAGCAGCATCGCGCCAAGGACAATGCCAATGATTTCAGGACGGATATACTGTACCGCCTCTGCTCTGTGCAGTCCCAGACCACCTGCAGTATCCCGGATAAAGCAGGCAATACAGAATCCCATGTTTGCCGGATTTCCGGACAGTGCCAGAAGTACAGCAGCCGCACCGATCACCAGCCCTGCGATCAGTATCGTGATTCGTTCCTTTTTTGCTTCCATTCATTTTTCCTTTCTGACGCACAGCGTCAACCATAAACCTGTACGGTTTCCAGATTTCAGCGGCCACAAGGTTTCTCTTTTTTATTATAGCATTTCGATCCCCGATATGATATTTTAATATTGAATCTGTCAATGATTATTATTGAGATTATCTATGATTGCAGTGCAAAATGACTCCAACGGATTGTTCCGCGCTTCGCGCTCCCACAATCCTGCGTCATCTATATTTCGGAGGATACCATTATGGAGCTTTTTTCGACAAGGAAAAAGATCTGTTATCTCGATCAGGCAGCCACCAGTTTTCCAAAGCCGTCCTGCGTATCAGAAGCGGTATATCATTATCTGACGCAGGTAGGCTGCAATATTAACCGCGGATGTTATCA
>CACZQU010000213.1 GCA_902783305.1 uncultured Lachnospiraceae bacterium
CGCTTTTGATCTGTTCTTTGGCTTTTTTGATGTTCATGTCCTATACCTTTTCTTAAATCTCCACTCCGCCCTCAATAATATCCTCACGCTGTAGCACCAGCTTGATCGCCCACGACGGCACTGCACGCTCCGAATAATCCGCGCGCTTTAGAAGTGGATGTATCTTCTCCACTGTCAAACTTCAGGTCTTTTTTCCTATGCCGGGGCTCAACATGTTTTAGAAATCCTCAAGCCAAAATCTTTCCATGGGATTATAGTCAGCAAAATGTTCATTTCTGTATTCCAGCAATGCAGCTGTCACATTACTGCAGTTATGCTCAGAAGCCTGGTTAATAAAATCCGTGATCTGCGCAAGGGTAAAACTTTCCAGATTATTAATAACACTTACATCATCTTTCAGTATTCGTTGTTCAACCGTCCAGACATCGAGGATTCCGACAATATGATTTGTATATCTCGTATATTTTTGGAAGCTGAATTCGCCCAAAGTATATGTATAACCCGCAAACGAACCTGGTTCTAATCTCCAAGTAGAAGGCTTCAAATCCAGATTACAGTCCTTAAACCTAACCTTAAATTCTTCTGAATATGCTCTGAAACCATTGCCAATAATCCCGTGTTTGTCTTTCCCATTAAATCTCATCAGTGGGAGAACAATACCGGAATAACGGTCCTTCTTAACAGAATTCGGTGTGATGACCGGTTCCCACACCTGAGCGAACGGTTGTTTGGATTTATGACTTGTGAAGTACTTTTGCCAAGCCTCTGTATCTGCCTTCCTCATCTCCATCGGATGAGCCAGTCTGATTGGTTTATCATTAATTGTGTATGGCATGCCGACACAGTCAATTGGTCCTTCAGCCGACAGGGTAAAAGTGCCCCCTCCCTGCTCCCAGACCAGCAGACGGGCAATTCTATTGAGGAGAGGATTTGAAGAATGAATTTTTTTCCAGTTTACTGGTTCATATTCTTTTCCCGTCAGAAAGTCCTCGAAAAGAGCATTATTTCTTGCTTTTGCGACTTTCTTGACATTTTTCCGGAGATCTGACAGAGCTTTCTTCGCAGCCTCATACTTCTCCGGATTCGCATTCTTTTTCGGAACAGATTTAACCGTCTTTTGTGCTTTCAGGTCGTACAGTCTTACCGTCAGATCGTCCTGCAGTTCGGCTTCCAGAACCTTATTACCGAGATCGTACCGCTTTTTACCAGATTTATCGAGACCAAACGCAGATAGCACAGTGTTTCTCAATGTATCCGCATCCGTTCCCCGTATCTCTGCATACTCATCCAGATCATGGTATTGTTCAGCAAACAACATGGCTGCACGAGTGTTATTGTACAGGCACCCGGTCCTGAACTGACGAAGCGGCGGAGCATCTGTCCCGGATACACCGGTCCGCCATTTTTTTGCTTCTTTTGTCAGTTCAGCCATGACAGATTCATTGGCATAACGGCTGATAGGATAACATAAGTATTTCTTTTTTGTGCTTACATATTTTGCGAGGAATCTTCTGCTCAGTTCCAGAAGAGCTCCCTGAAAACTCTCCTCATCCAGCTCATCAAGCACTTCTTCTGATTCCCGGCAGATTTCATTTTTTGTTACTTTAATCGCCGTCTCCATTGTCCCCAAACGTGTAATTCCACGGCTTTCATGAGCCTGAAGCAACCATGCGAGAACATACGGCTCTTTTTCTTTTCCGTCTTTACCTATTACAGTCGGAAGGTCCGTATATGCAATCCCGTAGTATTCTTTCAGTTGATTTTCAAGATCTTTCTGCGATTTTTTATCGGAAACGAGCTTTGCCATAACCAGCCGCTCAGCCGGAGCAAGATCTTCATCAACCGTCAGTTCCTGTCCTAATTTTTCCTTTAGTACAATATCGTTATCTATGGTCGTCAGAGCTTTCGATGCAGCTTTCACAGTCTGAAGTAGTTCATATAACATCTTCAGCCTTTTGACAGATATTTTATCCTTAAACCCTGTCATATATAAGGCCGCTGCAGAGCATTCGTTGGCGGATGGTTTTTTTCTTAAGCAGCCTTCCAATGCATTCCCGAGCGCTTCCAGCTGATCATCTGCAATACACTGCAGATAGCTGGGAGCAAGGGTTTTACTTTGTCTGGAAAGGAATACCTGTGACTGTTGTTCTGCGGTCATGGACCCCCACAGATCCGTTTCAAGAATATACTGTTTCAACATTCCATCCGTAAAAAGAGGAATCAAACTGAAACACTTATCTTTCAAACTGTGCGGAATTTTAGCTTCGTACCCAAAAGGCTCCTTCCCAAATTTACACTTACTTCCAAGGAAAGTAATACTTTTCAAACTGCCGCAGCCTTCAAAGACCCTCTCCCCTATACTCTTCACGCTGTCCGGAATCGTCACACTTGACAGACTGCTGCATCCAGAAAATGCTCTGTCCCCGATGTTCGTTACTCTGTCCGGGATCGTTACGCTTGTCAGACCTCTGCATCCAGAAAATGCTCTGTCCCCGATACTCGTCACGCTGTTTGGAATCGTTACTTTTGTCATATTGTAGCATCCAGAAAATGCTCTGTCCCCGATACTCGTCACGCCGTCTGGAATACAAACGTCAGTATTTATTCCGTTATATTCTATAAGATTATCGTTTCTAATATCAAAATCGCTAATCATACTATCCTCCCTAATATATAGCAAATTATCATTTCACAAGATAATGGATGGGTTTGTTCTGCATGGAAACTCTTATTTCTGATATGGTAACAATATCTGCATCTATATCTCGATCCTTCCTTCGGTAATATCTTCATGCTGCAACACCAGCTTGATCGCCCACGGCGGCACTTTCGGTATCTCATACCCATCTTCCACAAACACAAATGCTGTCGTGAA
>CACZQU010000214.1 GCA_902783305.1 uncultured Lachnospiraceae bacterium
GGTGACGGTATGCCTCCATGCCGTCTGTGGGATGATCATCCTGTTTACAAAGCCGGATGGAATCCGGGCGGATCTCTATCCGGGACTGAATCGGCGAACCATAGTGCAGCGGATATCGGCTGTGCTGATCTTTCCGCTTCTCCTGCTGCACATCAATACCTTTTCCATGATGAAGAACAGTGCCGAGAACAGCCGCCCTGTCTTTGTCGTTCTTCTTATGTTCGGGGAACTCATATTCTATGGAACCGTTCTTACGCACGTAGCTGTTTCTTTTTCCAATGGCTTTGTCACGTTGGGAATCCTTTCCTCTCAAAAGACACGAAAAGTGATGGATACGGCTGTCTGTATTTTCTGTGGAATCTGCTTTGCCGCCGCATCCTATATCATCTTGAAAGGGCAGGCCGCCATGTTCTTAAGCGGAGGTGCGAAATGAGCGAAGCGATCATTATCGGTGCCGGAATCTCCGGGATGGCGTGTGCCGCGGCTCTGGCTGACCGGGGAATAAAAGCCCGGATCGTTTCTCCCGGTCCATCCGAGCGATCCCAGTCGGTAATGGCAGCGGGCGGCATCAATGCGGTTCTGCCAGGCCATGAAGAAGGGGATTCCGTTGCCAGTCACATCCAGGATACCTTGAGAGGAGGAAGCTGGCTTGGAGGGAAGGAAGCTGTGACCGGCCTTTGTACCCACGCGGAGGCGATCATCCGTCATCTTGAAAAAATCGGGACGGTTTTCTCCGTGGACGAAGAAGGACATCCCGCCAGACGGGCATTTGGCGGCCAGTCCCACAAGCGGACATGCTATTGTGGTTCTTCAACCGGGAAGCAGATCGTCTCCGCCCTGGTCATGGAAGTCCGGAAGCATGAGGCTGCCGGGCTCATCGAAAGAAAGCTCTGGTGCTGCTTCCATTCGGCGCTGATCAGGGACGGAGTTTGTTACGGATGCCTGATTTTCAATGAAAGGACAAGAAGCCTGGAGGTTCTTTATGCCGATGCCGTGGTGATGGCGACCGGAGGCCAGAACGCGCTTTTCGGGAAGACGACCGGTTCCACCCAGTGCGATGGGTATGCGGCAGGGAAGCTCTTTATGCAGGGCGCTGAACTGAAAAACCTGGAATTCATCCAATATCACCCCACTACACTGGAAACGTCCCAGAAAAAAATGTTGATATCCGAAGCCGTGCGTGGGGAGGGGGGAAGGCTTTTCTATACGGAAAACGGACAGAGGGTATATTTTATGGAGGATAAGTATGGCCCGCGCGGAAACCTCATGACCCGTGATGTGGTTGCCAGGGAAATATCCGGCACGGGCCGGGAGGTTTTTCTGGATATTTCTTTTCTGGGAAAAGATAAGATCAGTCGTCTGCTGCCTGAGGTAAAGGACTTATGTCAGAAGTACGGGAACCTTGATATCACCAGAGAGCCGATTCCTGTGTCACCCTCTGTTCACTTTTTCATGGGCGGTTTTGCCGTCCATCTGAACCACGAGACCAACATTCATAATCTTTTTGCTGTGGGGGAATGTGCTTCCATGTATCATGGAGCCAATCGATTAGGGGGTAATTCTCTCCTGGCGGCCATGTACAGCGGCGAGATTGCAGCCGGGGAGATCGCTGCCAGAGCCGGAGGCGGCTATGTGCCGGATTTTTCCGCATTTATACAGAAAGAATCCGTCCTGTTAAAGAAGAGACAGGAATCCCAAAGCCCTTTCCCTGTCATGTACATTCGTGACATGGTGGCAGAGAGCATGAATCAGGATCTCGGGATCATCCGTACCGAAAGCTCTCTTGATGCAGGTCTTGCAGATGTTGACTACTATCTCTCTGTTGCCGACCGGATTCACTATGACGGCAGCGTATCCATGTACACAAATTACAGTGTCGCGGCGATACTGACTCTGGCAAAGGCGACCTTGCTCTGTGCCAGGTTCCGGAAGGAAAGCAGGGGATCCCACTACCGGAGTGACTATCCTTCGTCGCGGGAAGATCATGCCTATGCAACAATCATCTCTTACAACCATGGCGAATGTCAGATGCGGCTGGACAAGGAGTATGAATATGAACGTTAAGATACTGCGGCAGCAATTCCCCACCTCGGAAAGCTATTGGGAAACGTTCTTCTACGACGGCCCGTCGGACAATTCTGTTGCCGGGTTGCTGGAGTACCTGAATTATAACGACGACATCACGGATATCACCGGAAAGAAGACCAGGAGAATTGCCTGGGATTGTTCCTGCCTGCAGGGGATGTGCGGAGCCTGTGCCATGGTGATAAACGGCATCCCGGCTCTGGCGTGTGAGACCTTTTTAAAGGACCTTAAGGGAAATGAAATTATCCTCAGACCTTTGCAAAAGTTTCCCGTCATCCGTGATCTCATGGTGGACCGTTCATCCATCCAGGAGAATCTGAAACAGAGCAACATTTACATCGAGGATTACAGGGTTTCGGAGGACCAGGGAAATAAAAGCAGGGAAAGGGAACATCTGCACCAGTATACCGCCGCTAAATGTTTAAAATGCGGACTTTGTCTGGAAGTGTGTCCGAACTACGTGGACGGCTCCTCCTTCTTCGGCGCCATTTTTGCAAACGACTGTTATCTGGTCTATGCCAGAAATCCGGAAAAGGAGGGACAGATCAGGGATCATTATGCCAGGCATTTTGGAAGCGGCTGTTCTAAAGCTCTGTCCTGCATGGAGGTCTGCCCGATGAAGATCCCGACTCTGGCTTCTATGGCCAGATTAAACCGGCTCTGATTTCAGGTTCTGCCTGGTACAGCCTTTCATAATTCATAATGCATACGCCCATCTTTTCCGTCATTGCTGCGGTGGTCTACGCTTCGCTCCGGTCGGTGCTGAACGAGTGCCACCGGCACTCAGCACTGTCGGCTGGCGATGCCCGCATCGCCGCCTCTACACTCCGTTCCGGTCGGCGCTAAACGGACGTTCCCTGGACGTCCAGCGCCCTCCGCCTTGCAGTGGGAGGAGATGGCGCGCTGAGGCAGCATTTCCTGGACATGGGAATCATACCGGGTGTTGAAGTGACGATCATGAAATATGCACCCAGGGGAGATCCGATGGAGGTGCGCATCCACGGTAAAGCTTACGTTGAGGCTGGCGGATGCCGCGAAGATCGAGGTTGTGCCTGCGGATGAGCATGAGGTGCAGGCTGAGAGTAATGTGAAGA
>CACZQU010000215.1 GCA_902783305.1 uncultured Lachnospiraceae bacterium
ACCAGCTGGCCCGTGGTCAGCACGCCGATCTGTTTGTAAAGCTTTGCCAGGATTCTGGCCACCGTCGTCTTGCCGGTGCCGGGATTTCCGGTAAATACCAGATGGAGCGAGACCGGGACGGATTTGAGGCCGCCGTCCTTTCGCCTCTTCTGGATCCTGACAAAATCCGTGAGTTCCTTGACGTCATGTTTGATCTTGTCAAGACCGATCAGGGAGTCCAGTTCTTCCATGGGATCCTTTTCCGGTTCCTTCGGCTTTGCAGCAGTCGCTGCAGGCTGTGTGCTCTGCTGCGCCTGCATCTGCGGAAGGCCTGCCTGCACCGCACCGGGAGCACCGGGCATCTGCGGACTGCCGGCCGTAAAGCCCGTAAACAGATCTCCGTCCGGTCCCGCCATAAGGCCGGGATCGATTTCGCCGCCCGCATCGTTTACAGCTCCTGTGCCCGCTGCACCACCGGCATTGCCCCGTCCGGTCACAGAAGGCATGCCGTTGTAAAGCGGATGATCCAGGAGCGACTGCACCTCTCGGAGAGCATCATTTGCCCGCTGCAGGGCATCCTTGCGCCCCTGCAGCCCGGAGGACATTTCCTTCTGCCGCTCCTTCATGGCATCTGCCCTGGAGGAAAACTGTGATGTAACTTCCCTGCCCTTCTGCTCCAGTGTGTCAATCTTATCTCCAAAGGAAAGCGGGGATTCCTCTTCCTTTGCCTTCTGCTTTTTAGAAGAATGCTCCGCAGACTCCTTACCGGTCCCGTCAGCAGTCTCTCCGTAGGCAAGAGAGCTCTCCTTTCCGTTTTTCTGTCTGCCGAAAAAATCCCCGTACATTCCTGTAAGGAACTTCTTCTCCGCATTCTGCAGCGCCTCCAGACGCTCTTTTTCCTGCTCCAGTCTGCTTTTTTTATTTGAACTCATCTGACAGTGTTCTCCCCATCAACCTTCAAACCGGCAGTTTCCAGGCCGGTCAAACTCCTGTTTTTTTCAAACCACACGTACAAAAACACTTCGAAAATATAGTGGTTCTGAAAAGATACCTGCTTTTTCATTATACGCTTTTGACACTGTATCCTGCAATCAGGTTTTCTGAATGCCCCGGCAGTACCGCTTTCAGACTTGTCTCAAAATGATTGCCTGTTCTGTTCGCGGACCGGAGTCCGGAACGTTATTGACGGACTGCAGTCCGCAAAGAATTTGCTCTATCACATAAAAGCGTTTATAATGAAAAACGTTATTGCATTTACTTATTGCATTTTCCTATTTTATTTACTTCAGGACAAACAGGAGCAGACGCCGGGAGCAATCCCTTTCCGGGCTCCTATTCACAGTGCGGTCATTACAGAACATTCTATGCAGCCCAATCAAGAGAAACCGGGAGAAAAAAAGACCTCCCGCAAAGCAGCCGGTATAACGATTGCAATCCTCCTCTGCCTGGTCCTCGCAGGCGGAGTTTTTGTGATGTCCGGACGTCTTCCCGCACCGGACTCTCCTGGGCAGGGCGAAAAGTCCGCGGCGCCGGAAAGCACATCTGACAGCTCCTCCGGCAGTCTCCGCGACTGGCTGGGGATTGATACCGTGC
The DNA here is from genome assembly GCA_902783305.1 of uncultured Lachnospiraceae bacterium. Classification (GTDB taxonomy): domain Bacteria; phylum Bacillota; class Clostridia; order Lachnospirales; family Lachnospiraceae; genus Blautia_A. The sequence continues at coordinate 1,573 of CACZQU010000215.1, forward strand.
TGTCCATCCTCAACCCGGGCGGCGGGTATACCGTCGTAAAGGCGGATCCGTCCGCCATCCAGGCTGTGACAGATTCCACTGCAAAGGAGAGTGTCTCAGCATCCGCATCCGGCGATGCCGGCGCTGGTTCCGGGCAGAATCCGTCCGGGACGACAGGGGACGCACCAGACCAGTCCGCTGATCTGTCCTCCGCGACGCCGGCAGCAGACGGAGCCGCAGATTCATCCGTAGATTCTCCGGCCGGGGATCCCGCCGCTGCAGCAGGGGCAAATGCCTCAGATCCTGCAGCTGCTGCAGTTTCTGCAGATACTGGCGGCACGGCCGCATCTGCGGATCCCGATAAAAAAGCAGAGGAAAAAAAGAAAGAAGAAACAGCAGAGAAGAAAGAGGAAAAAAAGGAAGCGTCTCCCACGAAGCTCCAGAAAAAATATATCAAGGCCTGGGAAGAGTGGCACATGCGGGATTTCCCAGAAAACTTCCCCCTTCACAACTACAACTGGAAGTACCTCAGCTATGATGAATCCGGCATCCTGCGCTATGAAGGTGACGATCAGTACATGATCCGCCGGGGCATTGATGTATCTGAATTTCAGGGAAAGATCGACTGGGAGAAGGTGAAAGAAGCCGGCTATGACTTTGTCTTTGTCCGCGTCGGCCACCGCACAATGCACACCGGAGACCTCAAGCGCGACAGCCGCGCCATCAAAAATCTGACCCGCGCAAAGAAAGCCGGCCTGGACGTCGGTGCCTATGTCTTTTCGCAGGCAGTCTCAAAGAAAGAGGCTCGCCGGGAGGCACAGCTCTGTCTCGACGTCATTGAGGAAAGCGGCGTGGAGATCACTCTCCCCATCGTATTTGATCCCGAGATCGTCATTGAAGATTACTATGCCCGCATCAACTTCATCAGCGGCGAACAGTTTACCGACAACGCCGTCGCTTTCTGCGAGACCATCAGAGAGGCCGGCTATACACCCGCCATTTACGCGAATTGCTCTACTGAAACGGATATTCTGGACATGTCACGCCTGAAAGGCACAACGATCTGGTACGCAGATTACAGCGGGAGTCCGGAAACCCCCTATGACTTCACTTTCTGGCAGTACTCCAACCTGGGCTGGGTCGACGGCATTCCCGAGACCGAGACGGATTTAAATGTGTGGTTCATCAAAAAATGACTATGGAAATTACAGAAAACCGGGATACTCCCTTAGATAATGAGGAGCTTTCCTTTTCAAAAGAGGACATCAAATATATGAAGGCCGCCCTCAAGCAGGCAGAGAAGGCGATCGCCATCGGAGAGGTCCCGATCGGCGCGGTCATTGTCCATGAAGGAAAGATCATCGCCCGCGGATACAACCGCCGCAACACCGACAAAACCACTCTGGCTCACGCGGAAATCGCCTGTATCAGAAAAGCCTGTAAAAAGATCG
>CACZQU010000216.1 GCA_902783305.1 uncultured Lachnospiraceae bacterium
AGTAAAAAGAAGTGCCTGGATGGCAGAAACATTAAGGTTGACAAAACTGAAAAATAATGCCTATAATTATTTCTGAAGCATAGGATTGCATATTGCAGATGTTCAGACAGGATGGATGGAAACCTCTTTCCGGATATGGGAGGAATGAAAAAATGGTTGGACAATTCAATAATCATTCTTATATTAAGAATGATCGGAGTAAATGCAAAGGATCAAAGACATGGCTTTTGCTGATTGCGGCGGCAGTTTTTGCTTTGCTTTTTACGGTCTCATCCGGTGCTGCTGTGAACAGAAAATATGTCCTGATCGGCGATTCCTATACGACAGATAATCATGATCTGATTGATAAGCCATGGCCTGAGCAGTTAAGAGACAAGCTTGGAATACCGGAGGATCGTTTTATCATTTCCCGAAAGGGAGGCACAGGCTTTGGAGACGGTACTTTCCGGAAGCTCCTGTTGAAGGTGCCCTCTGATGATGAAGTGACCAATGTCATCGTTATCGGCGGTATAGCCAATGACCTCAGATGCGAACGCAGGGATGTCAAAGTCCAGTTTGCCGCCTTTTCCCGTCTGGTTCACAAGCGCTTCCCCAATGCAGTTCTGATGTATGGGGCGCCGAACTGGTCCAGGACAAGGAGCCGCAGATTACTTTTACTGGAAACGCAGAAGTTTTATAAAAGCTTATGCGAGAATAACGGCTGGATCTTTCTTTCCAGAACAACAAATGCTCTTCATTCAAAGGAACTGCTGTCCCAGGTTTTTCTGTCGGACAGACATCATCCGAACCAGCTGGGACATGATCTGATCCTGGCAAAGATTTACAGTGAGCTGAAAATAGTTCATAAATCTATGGTTACGGCAAAAAAGGGTGATATCAGAATTACGGAGAGCCTCACGGAGAATTATGAGTATCTGAAGGAAGTGAAGATTAAGACGCGTTTTTTGAACCCGTCCCTGACGATAAAAAAGCTTTACTGGTATTCATCGGACAAACAGATTGCTGATGTGGATCAGAACGGAAAAGTAACGATTTATTCCCCGGGAAAGTGTACTATTTATGCCAGGACCGTGGACGGATCGGGGATCAGGCTGAAATGCAGGCTGGTCGTTAAGGAGAAGAATCCGGTTTCCTATGATACGATATATAACCACGAGAGAGACCGGGGATAAATGAAAAGCTTTTGCCTTCGGCTCTGAAAGGTATTTCAGCATAAGGACAGCAGGTTTCCAGGATGAGAAGCGGGAGGATTGTATGATGAAAGAAAAGACAAAATGCAGATTAAGGCTTTTGATTTCGGCCTTTCTTCTGGTGCTGGCTTTGGCATTTTGCTCCAGTCTGGTTCCAGCCGCATCTTATAAGAACAAATGGGTTACTTCCAATGGGTATACCTATTATTATAATTCCAAGGGGAATTATGTGACCGGTCTGAAAAAGATCGGAAAGAAGACTTACTATTTTGATAAGTATGGAGTACAGCGCACCGGCTGGAGAAATATCAATGGCTATTTCTATTTCTTCCGGATAGCGAATGGTTCAAACGGCTATATGCAGAAAAACGTGACGATCGACGGTGTCAAGATCCTGTCAAACGGAAAAGCCAAGGTCACGTCGGCGAATCGAAGAAAACTGATTGTCATGAACTGCGCGTCTGAGCTGGTGGATGAAAACACGGTTCCCTCATGGAGTCTCGCGCGAAAGCGGAAAGCCATGTTTGAATACGTGTGCTGGAATTATGGAAATGCCTGGATACCGGATTATTTCTATGAAAAAGATTATGATGCGGTGTATGCGGAATTCCTGTTTTACAGAGGCTATGGAGACTGTTTTGCCTATGCGGCAGGTTATGGATATCTGATGAATGCGATCGGATATCATAATGTTGTTGTTGCCCACAATAAGTATCATTGCTGGATCGAGTGGAACAACTATACCTTTGATCCTCACTGGCATATGTCCTATCCGTATATCAATACTTACTGCATCAGCCGTTCGCAGAACGCGACCGGCGGACGTCCCGATCTGATCAGCATCAGTCTTTATCATAAGAATATTGATAAGGCCTGACTTTTGAGATCATCAGGGGACGGTACGCTGAATGACAGACAACCGTCAGGCAGCGTACCGTCTCCTTTTTTCTTCTGTGTATCATCCGGGGATTAACGGCAGCGTTCCTCGCGGGGATTTTTTCTGTTATTCACGGACTAATCTTCCCCGCTCGTGGCCTTACGGTTAATCCGTGAGCAGCAACACTTTCGGCGCTATTGCCTGCGCTGAAAAAAAAGCTTGCATTTTCTGAGGACTATGGTATAATTCTTTTTGTCTTGCAGATATAGTTCATTGGTAGAACATCAGCTTCCCAAGCTGAGGAGGCGGGTTCGATTCCCGTTATCTGCTTCAGGATGCCCTTCGGCATCCTTTTTTTGTATTTATGACTCCGGGATCCGGGCAGCGCGAAACCATCCGCAGGAGGTTGCTATTCCGCCGTCTCTCCCTTCATTCCCAATTCGCGCCTGTCGGCGCTTTTCCGCCCCGCTTCGCGTGGCTGAATTTGTCATGAAGGGA
>CACZQU010000217.1 GCA_902783305.1 uncultured Lachnospiraceae bacterium
ATCTCGGTTTCTCAACACATGCCAGAGCGGAGAACCTTGAAGAAATACTCGATTTCCTCGGAGACAGGATTGAGTTCTGTCAGATTCAGCTGAATTATCTGGACTGGACTCTCCAGGATGCCAGGAGAAAAACTGAGCTGCTGGGAAAAAGGGGAATCCCTGTGATGGTGATGGAGCCTTTGCGAGGGGGAAAGCTTGCTGATCTCGGGAAAGAGAACAATGAAAAACTGAAAACCCTTAGACCGGAAGACACGACAGCATCGTGGGCTTTCCGATGGTTGATGAAGCTTCCGGAGGTGGCGACAGTCTTAAGCGGCATGTCCAGCCTGGATCAGATGAACGACAACATAAAGACGTTCAGCGAGGGAGAGGATCTCAGTGAACAGGAATGGAAAATGATGCTTGATATTGCCGAGACCTTGAAAAACGGTGTCCCTTGTACAGCCTGCAGGTACTGCTGCGACGGATGCCCGAAGGAACTGGACATTCCGATGCTTTTAGCCGGCTATAATGATCTGAAATATGCGTCTGCGATGACCGTAAAAATGCAGATGGATGGTACACCAGAAGAAAAATGGCCGGATCAGTGTATCGGATGCGGCGCATGCGCTGCGGTTTGTCCACAGCATATCGACATTCCCGGAACGCTGAAGGAGTTTACCAGTATGCTTCGGACTGGTCCGACATGGGAACAGATGTGCAGACAGCGCGAAGAAGCCGCCGAAAAAATGCGGGCTGAGAATCGATGAAGATGTGCTGTTTCGGGTGTCATTCGCCTGCATGTGCGTATCTTACGGTTAATCCGTGAGTAGTAACGTTTCGGCCATTTTTATCCTCTGGATTTTGTCTTGACAAGGAACACAAGAAGACCTATTATGTATATAGGAATTCTCTGGATAAAGTGCGCTGCATCTTTGAATAACGGAGATCCTCTGCGTTAATGTATACCTTGCTTTCAGAAAGGAAAAACTCCGATGAAAAAACTGTCTTCCCGTCTTGCTGCCCTGATTCTTTCAGCAGCCCTGATTCCCGCAATGGCGGTTGTGCCTGCCAGTGTTTCCTACGCGGCCGAAGCTGTCGATACTGCCTATACCTACACAGAGTATCCTCTGGAGAGGGAAGGGGTAGCTCTTCATCTTGACCGCATCGCAGTGGCGGATACCCAGCCGGAAAAGAGCATTCTTCTGGTACATGGCCTTACTTATTCCTCCCATGAATTTGACATCGACTATAAGGACTACAGCCTGGTCCGTTTCCTGGCAAGGGCAGGCTATGACGTATGGCGCGTGGACGTAGCAGGCTATGGGCGCTCCGGGGAAGTGGAGGATGGCTTCATGCCGGATTCCGACTATGCAGCGGAGGATGTGAACGCGGCGGTCGAGCTGATTGTTTCCGAGACCGGCCTTGACAAAATTGACGTCCTTGGCTGGAGCTGGGGCACGGTGACCAGCAGCCGCTTTGCCGCAAGATATCCGGAGCATGTGAACAAGCTGGTGCTTTATGCCCCCATCCTCAGCGGTCTCGGCGCTTTTGATGTGACCGATGATTTCCACTACAACACCTGGGAGCATGCAGCTGATGACTTCCAGAAGGGGGAAGACGGGGAATTTGACCTCTCCATCACAGACCCTGTGATTATCGAGATGTACTGCTCCAGCTGCTGGCATTATGACAGGGATTACAGCCCGAACGGCGGACGCCGTGATCTTTGCGTTGACAGCTCGGATAAGCTGATCGATCTTGAAGCGATTAAGAGCCAGACTCTGGTAATCTGCGGCGATGTTGATCCTTATCTGAATTATGACCTCGTGGACAGCTGCCTTGACCTGCTGCCGGAGGGCTCAGCCCTCGAGGTGATTCCGGGCGCTTCCCATGCGGTCATGCTGGAGGAACCATATTATCACGATTTTCAGGATAGAGTTCTCTCCTATCTGGAGGGCTGACCGGGTTTACAGAACCTTTCCGGTCTGATCTACATCAAAAAAACCGGCGGGAGCGATCCTGCCGGCTTTTTTTGATGCAGCAGAACCACGGATGTTTAGGCACTGCAATTAAATAACTTAGCCATATGACGCAGTATTCGTGAGCATATGCAAGGCGGAGGAAGGCGGCGATGCGGGCATCGCCAACTGACGA
>CACZQU010000218.1 GCA_902783305.1 uncultured Lachnospiraceae bacterium
GTATAAAAAGGTTACTGGATCGAATACTTTGTAATATCCATCACTACTTCTCCATCTGCCCGGAAAGAGATCTTTTCCGCAGACTGATCGGTATACAGCGCTGAAGTCATAACCTTCCGCCCTCCATCGATAAAGATCTCACAGCTGTAACGATCCAGGATGATCCGTATGCGAAGCTCATTCTGCGCGTCTTCTACAAAGCATCTTCTCTGGTGAAGGATGGCACGCCGGGTTCCGGAAAATTTGCGATCGATCTTCAATGTCGATTCCCTCGGCCGGAAACGGATAGAAGTACAGGTTTCCCCCTCCTCGGCAAAGCGTATGACAAACTTGGAATAGGAAACATCCGGGTTTTTCGGACGGACCCGTACCTCCATGTCGACCATTCTCCCGGAGACACCCTCCAGATACAGCTTTTCCTCCCCAACCTCCACGTTGGTATATTCTATCTTGTCATGCCTGAGAGCGTCAAACTCCCGTATAGGCTGCTGATAAAGCCGGCCGTCCCGGATATGGAGCTCCCTTGGAAGGCTCATCTGTCCTGCCCACGGGGCCTCCGGTTCCCGGATCGCGCAGGCATCCCAGTTCTGCATCCAGCCGATCATCACCCTGCGTCCGTCCGGGGTCAGAATTGTCTGGGGTGCATAAAAATCGATACCGTAATCGACAGCCTGATTGTTCTCCTCGCGGAAGTCAAAGTGTTCTTCATCATAGCTGCCGATCAGACAGAGGGTCCCGTTTCCGCTGTGATATTCAAAACCTTCAGGCAGCATATCCTGCGGGCTGACCAGAAGAACCTGTTTTCCATCCAGTTCAAAGAAATCCGGGCATTCCCACATTTTTCCAAAGCGGTTCCGGTTTTCAACAAGTACTGTCTCATATTTCCAGGAAAAACCGTCTATACTTGTGTATAACAGAATCTGACTGCTGCCATCCGCCGGACGGTTTGCCAGAATGGCAGCATATCTGCCGTCTTTGAGTCGGATCATTTTCGGATCACGGAAGTCTCTTCTGCTGCCGCCTGCGGGGAGGGCATTTTCATTCAGCACAGGGTTTTTCTCGTATTTTTCAAAATCAATTCCATCTCCGACTGCCAGACATTGAGTCTGAATTTCACCGTAAGGTCTTTCAGCCTGACCGTCCAGCCGGACACCTGTATACATCAGTAAAAGCCTTCCGTCAGGAAGCTCCATAGAGCTGCCGGAGAAAACCCCGTCCTGGTCATAGTAACGATCCGGAGCCAGGGCTGCTGGCCTGTATTCCCAGTGGAGCAGATCGTTGCTTACCGCATGTCCCCAATACATGTTATCCCATCGTGATTTAAATGGATAGTATTGATAAAACAAATGATACTGTCCCTGAAAGAAACAGAATCCGTTCGGATCATTCATCCATCCTGTCCAGGGGGTCAGATGGAAGCCCGGTCTGGCATATGCCGCGATGCGGTTTCCCGTGTCTTCTTCAAATCGTCTTGCGTCCAGCAGCTTCTGGCTGATCATGGTATCCCTCCTCTTAAAACGAAGTTTTATACGTTGACTGAAAGTTTTCGGATGACTTTTTTGCCCTGCAATTATGATTGCAGCGAAAAAATGAATGGCGCAGTCGCTGTGAAAAGAAGCAACTGCGCCATTTTTGTCTCAGCCCTTACCGGACTGAACAGATAATCATACTCACAATCTTACTTTGAACTGATTATTTATGACTCCGGTGCAAAAAGCCGTTTCCCACGTCGTGCTTGCACGTAAGTGGGGAAAAGGCTTTATTGCACGCCCCAATATGAGCAAGAAGTGCGAAGCAATCCGTAGGAGTCATTCTGCACTGCAATCATTTATTCCTGTGCTGCAAAATAAGCATCAAGATATTTCTGGAATATTTCAAGGTAGTCGTCCAAACCATATGCATCCAGGCTGTCCTGCAGATCTTCCCATTTATCATCATCAACGCCATTCATCACGAAATCTGACTTGGCAGCATTGATCGTCTTGGAGATGTCGGCCATCAGGTTGGAGAGTTCCTCTGTGTCATCGATGCTCATCAATACGTTCGGATATACATAATCATTGTTCATATCCGGTGTGTAGATATCTTTAATCCAGTCAAGTCTGTACTGTGCGTCATCCGGGCAGGTTACATAAATCCCGTAATTCTTGTCGAGGATCGCCAGAGGTCCATTGACACTTTCTGCCTCACGAACTTCTACCGGAGAAGCATCACCAAGAGGAGCGTGCTTAAGCATGGGATCGCCATTCTCGTTTGTACCGACTTCAAAAATATCAAATTCGTCATCCTCGCCATAGGTGCCCCAGTTGTTCTGCGGAGACTGATAAGGATCGTACATAAGGTCAAGCCACTGGCAGAGGAGCTCAGGATCCTCAGCCAGGCAGGTCACGACACATCTGCCGCGGTCAAAACCGCTCGTGAAGGAGCCGTTCTGCGGAGTAATATTCCTGACATCTGCAGTCAGTGCCGGGAGGGGTTCCCAGTCTGTCAGGTTATCAATATTCGCAACATCCCAGCTGAAACAAACGCCGTAACGACCGGATTTTCCTTTAGATACGTAGGTAGACCATTCCTGGGTAAACGCTTCAGGATCGATCAGGCCCTCGTCATACAGTTTATGCAGCCACTCAAGGCCTTCACGGAAGCCATCAAGTGTAGCGGTGCAGATGACCTCTTTGTCATTCGTCACGGCGATATGACGACCGCGGTCGGGATCACCGATGCCTTCACCAAATCCGTTTATGATTATGGCAGGATCCTGATCACCGTCATTCATAATGCAGGACATCGGGATAATGCTTCCTTCAATGCCAAACTCTTCCTGAAGTTCTGAAGCATGATCACGGAACGCAATCAGGACTTCCTCAAATTCATCAACCGTCGTCGGCATTTCAAGGCCCAGGAAATCCATCCATTTTCTGTTGATAAAGCTCATGTCTCCGATTGTCTGGATGGCGGTCTTTTCGGAACCGAGCTGCTCGATCCACGGAAGAGCCCAGATATGTCCGTCTTCATCCTCACACATAGCGCGGTATTCCGGATATTCGTCAAAAACAGCCTTCAGATTGGGCATACACTCATCGATCAGGTCTTCCAGAGGAATGATAACTTCCTGATCCGCATAGCGGAGAAGGTCGCTGTCTGAGAAACCTGCGGAGAAAATGAAATCGGTAAGCGTATTGATGTTTGCCATATTCAGAGCGATCTTGTCATTCCACTGGTCTGCCTGGATTGCGGTCCAGTCGATATGGACATTTGTCTGCTCCTCGAGTCTTTTGAAGATAGTTCTCTGATTCTGATCTGCTTCTGTTCCGGCCGGGAATTTGGTCATTCCTGTAAAGGTAACAGTCTCTTCCAGCGGGAAGACATCAGAGCCTTCTGTGGGGGAAGGAATGGCAAGATCTTCTGCCAAAGCGCTCACGGGGAGAGCGGCCATTGCCAGGGCAAGTGTGACTGCGGCCAGTTTTCTGCCAAAGTCTTTTTTCATTTTGTACTCCTTTCTGCATACGTGTTGTTATACCTGCGGTCAGAATAACTGCTGTCTGCAATTGCCCGCCGCAGTATATGCAGTTACACCAGAATAACTGCTTTCAACAATTATATGTGTAACTGGTATACCAGAAGTACTTAATATCCGGAACGGATATCTTAGTACTTCTGCATATACTGCGCTGGAACAAATAAATATTCCCTTTATTTGTTCGCGCCAGTATAATTGTATGACTGCAGCGGCAAAAGCCTTTCGGGCTTCTTTGCAGATACAAGATATAGTCCGTTTACGCAAGCATGACGTGCTATATCCTGTATCCGAAAAGGGGCTTCGCGCCTTTTGCCGGCGCAATCATTGTATAAGGCCGTCAACCTTTTACGGACCCGGCCATAATACCTGCGTCAAAATACTTCTGGAAGAAGGGATACATCACCAGCAGAGGAATACTGGAAATGATGATAGTCGCATATTTCAGCAGCTCTGCAAGCCTTGCTCTCTCTGCAGTACTCTGCATATCTGAGATCATTCCGGACTCAGGCTGGTTCTGGATCAGGATCGACCTGAGGACAAGCTGAAGAGGCTGCTTGGCTGTATCATTCAGGTAGATCATGGCATCAAAATAGCTGTTCCACATTGCCACAAACTGCCACAAAGCCAGTACAGCGATCACCGGTGTACAGACCGGGAGAAGAATCCTGAAGAAGAACAGGACTTCATTGGCACCGTCCACACTGGCCGCCTCCCGGAGCTCGGAAGGAATGCCCTGATAATAGGTCCTTGCAATAATCATATTCCAGACACTGAAGGCTCCCGGAATGATAACTGCCCACATGGTATCGAGCATCCCCAGGGAGCTGATCAACAGATAAGTCGGGATCAGGCCACCGCCAAAAAACATGGTGATGATGAAAATCGTGTTAAAAATACTTCTGCCGCGAAAATCCGGCCTGGACATCGGATAGGCAGCAAGCAGTGTGACACCTACTGAGATAACGGTGAACAATACGGAATAAATAATCGCGTTTTTAAAACCGATCCATATCTGTGAATTGGATATAACACGTTCATAGGCTGTCAGTGTCCATTTAGAGATATCAAAGGTTACACCTTTGTTCTGCAGAGTGATGGGATCCATAAAGGACGCGATCACGATATAGAGCATCGGCACAATGATTGCCAGGACAAAAGCACCGAGCAAGATATACCCTACAAGCAGAAGCGCTTTATCCTGAAAAGAATATCTGCCAAATTTGCTTTTCTTTTTCGCTTTTTTCATTCCCGAAGCCTCCGATCAAAGTCCCTTGCCATCATTCATCCGCTGTACAATCTTGTTGACGGAAATGAGAAGAATGACATTAATGACAGTGTTGAACAAACCGACAGCAGTTGAAAAACCATAATCTCCATCCAGAAGACCCTTTTTATAAACATAGGTCGAAATGATTTCAGAGGATTTCAGGTTGAGGTCTGTCTGAAGCGCATAAGCCTTTTCGAAGCCTACACTCATGATATTACCTGCTTGCAGGATGAACTGAATGACGACCATGTCTTTGATAGCCGGCCATTCCACTGCCTTGATCTGCTGGAAAATATTCGCACCGTCGATAACAGCCGCTTCCTTCAGATCCTTGCTTGCATTAGCCAGCGCAGCTGTATACATGATGGATGCCCACCCTGCACCCTGCCAGATTCCGCTGGCAATATAAATTGGTCTGAACCATTCCGGTATGGTCATGAAGTTGATCTGAGTTCCCAGAAGAAGATTAACTGGACCGGTGATGGAAAGGAAGATCCTGACAATACCGCAAAGAACGATAACGGATACGAAATTCGGCATGTAAAGCACAAGCTGAACATTCTGCTTGATCCGCTTACTTTCAATCCTGTTCAGCAAAAACGCCAGCAGAATCGGAACAGGAAAACCCCAGAGCAATCCGTATACGCTCAGCTTCAGGGTATTCATCAGATAGGACATAAAATCAGGTGATGTCAGGAAACGCCTGAAATACTTCAGTCCCACCCATTTGCTTCCCCAGATACCTTTGATGGGATTGTAATTCTTAAATGCCACCAGGATTCCGGCCATCGGTCCGTATCTGAAGATCAATGTCAGTACCAGTGCCGGCAGTAAAAAAATCAGGTACAGCTGCCAGTGCTGTTTAAAGTACAGCCATGCACTGTCTTTCTTTTGTGAACCGGCTGTAACAGCAGTTACATTTGGATTCTTCACGAAGTGCCTCCTTCCCATGGAGTAGTGCATATGCACAATTTGTGTTGGGTGTTTTTGTGATTTTTATTCTACATCAGCACAATATAGGTGTCAACATTATATTTCATATACACAATAGATTTCGCTAAATGCACAATTTATCACGCAAAACTTGTGCACTATCACATAGTATATCTCCAATTTTTACATTTGACACATTTTCTGTCATATATTATAATTGGTATCAGATTGCATTTTACATACGCAAACATATGGAGGAAAGAGTATATGGCCGGAAAAGTAACGATACAAGACATAGCCGATGCTCTGGGGTTGTCCAGAAATACAGTATCGAAAGCAATCAATAATACAGGAATACTGGCAGAAAATACAAGAGATCGTATTTTGCGCAAAGCGGTTGAAATGGGATATAAACAATTCTCATATATTAATATAACTGAAACCGGCAGCGCAAAACTGGCGTTGGCTGAGGAGGAAAAAAAGACATCTCCTGACAGGAAAGGTGTTATCTCAATGCTGACAGCCAACATGTTTGACAGCTCTCATTTCGCGTCTCCTATGCTTGATGTCATGCAGCGGAAACTGTCGGAGCATGGCTATAGCTTCATGATCCATCGCGTAACAGAAGATCTGATACGTAAGAAACAGCTGCCGCCTTCCGTGAATACGGAACTTACAATTGCGCTGCTATGCATAGAAGTCTTTGATATGGAATATGCCAGATATCTCTGTTCCCTTGAGATACCGACTCTGTTTGTCGACGCACCGGCGGACTCTCTCAGAGAAAAGCTGAATACGGATATTCTGATCATGGACAACAGAGTCAGCGTAGTCTCCTTCGTATGCAATATGATCAGCCGTGGACTTACGAAGATCGGCTATATCGGTGATATCACTCATTGCAGATCTTTTTATGAAAGATATCTTTCCATGCAGGAGGGCTTGATGATCGCAGGGCGAAGCCCTGTTGACAGGTATTCCATCTGGCAGAACCCGGATGGTAAAGCCTATCATGACTCACAGCTTTACCGCTCATTTTTAGTTGATTCGATTAAAAAAATGAAGGAATTGCCGGATGTCTTCCTCTGTGCAAATGATTTTGTCGCTATTGACGCCCTCGCCGCGTTCGACACTGTCGGAATCCGCGTGCCGGAAGATGTCCTCCTGTGCGGTTTCGATGATTCACGGGAATCCCGTGTTCTGACACCCCGGCTGAGCACCATACATATCCATTCTCATGCCATGGGTTTCGCAGCCGTAAACCTCCTTCTTTCCAGGACCAGCCATCCGAATCTCAATTTCAGAACCGTTGTGACAGAGACGTCTCTGATTCTTCGCGAATCTACCAAAGACGGGCAGTAAGAACCGATCAGGATCCCTGACAACCAGCTTTGTATCGTCTGAACCTGATACCGAATTGCTTAGAAAGGATTATATTAATGAAGAATTTTCTGAATCCGGATAACCCTGTCATGAATACCATCAGCCAGATTGTCAATTGCGTATGGCTGAACATCCTCTGGTTTATTTTCTGCATTCCCATATTCACCGTCGGCGCCTCCACCACAGCGCTGTTTTATGTAACGCTGAAAATGGCAGATAATGAGGATGGAAACATTACAGCACAGTTTATATCTGCTTTTCGCAGCAATTTCCGTTTTTCGACAAAAGTCTGGCTTATTCTCATGGCGGTTATCGCTGTGTTCTCAGTAGATGGGTATGTCCTTTGGCATATACGCTACACAAATGTCTTCTGGACTATACTGACCGCTGTTTTTTTTGTGGCATGTGCAGCCCTGGCTGTCATCCTCATGTATATCTTTCCTCTTATGGCACGGTTTGAGAATACAGTTGCTGCTATGTTCAGAAATTCTTTGCTGATTGGAATCCGGTATCTGGTATGTACGGTTCTCATGGCCGGAATTTACTTTCTGATGACCCTGGTGGTTGTACGTTTTTTTACCCCTGCTGTCATCTTTGGAGAAGGCCTGTGCGCGTATTTATGCTCGCTCCTCCTGTCCAGGATCTTACATCTCCTTGAAGGATCCGAAGCCGTCTCAGAAGAAACCAGTGAAGAAATCGCTGACAGCATTGAAGACATTCGGACAGGCAGTTCTGAAGAAGAGAAAATAGAACGAATTGAGGCAGATGAGGATAATGGACTATAGAATGAAAGATCTGAGAGGATATCCAATCAGAAAAAAGCTGCAGTTTATCTGGGATTATTATAAGCTTCCGCTGGTGATCGCTGCAATCCTCCTGACTGTGACAGTTTCTGTCGTACACAAGTATCTGACAGCCAAAGAGCCCGTCCTGTACCTGGCTGCTGTCAACGTCGTGACAGGAGAAACCCTTACAGAGCAGCTGACAGACGGCTTTCTGGATTTCCTGAATATGGATCCCGGAAAAACCGAAGTCGTATATTATTCAAACCTTTTCCTGACAGATGATCAGTCGGATCCGAATTACCAGTATGCTTATGGCTCTGAAATAAAGCTCATGGGAATGATTGAGGCAAAAAAGCTCGATGTCGTTTTTTGCGACAAAAAATCCTATGATGCATTTTTAAATAATGGATATCTTTATGACATGAACGACTTTTTCACGGATGAAATCCCGGATAAAGTCCTCCTTACCGGGCTTGTGTCCGCATCACCTCTGTTTCAGGCTGCAGGGTTTCCGGAGGATGTCTATATCGGAGTGATAAGGAATTCTCCCAGAACAGAAACCGCTGAAGCTTTTCTGACCTATCTCTTCAAGTGATTTCGTAAAGCAGAGTCATATGAGAACCACTGTTATACAGCGGCAGAATCCTCCTGTATGTATGACTCCAAAGCAAAAAAGCCTTTTCCCCACGTCGTGCCTGCACACAAGCGGGGAAAAGGCTTTTTTGTACTTTTTTATTTCATTGAGAAAGCTGCGGCTGACATGCCAGATACCTGCCAAGAACCCTTCCCAGGGTCTGAGCCATACTGATGCTCTGGCCTGGTATGGAGGTCGAATAATGCAGGCCGAATCTCCCTCCGCAGCAGTTTCCGGATGCATAAAGACCCTTTACCGGTTCAAAATCATGACCAAGTACATTCTGGTATTCATCGGTCAGCAGACCTCCGACCGTAACAAGGATTTTCATTGACTGCCCGTAGGGCTTATGGCTGTTTTTGTACTGTCCGCTGGCATAGAAGGGCGGCGCCTGAATCGGGTGAAGAAGAAAGGGTTCTTTTCCGAAATCCGGATCCTGCTTCATTGCGCAAAGCTCATTGTAGCGGCGGACAGAATCAATCATATTCTGGCGGTCCTTCTGATCAGAGTATAAAGCAGCAGCGAGCTCTTCCATGGTATCCGCACAGCAAAGGGGCCTTTCGTCTCCGGCCTGATCTTTGTTCATAACCAGGGAGCCCTTATTTTCACGGGCTTTTGCGAGGGAAGCCTCCATTCGCGCCAGCCGGCCTGCGTCCGTATAGTCGAAGGACGCGTTACAGGGAGCCTGATAAGTGACTTCGTTCAGTATATTGCTGTCAAAGATACTCCAAAGCATTCCGTTCGGCTGTCTGGCGCCGGGCAGCGCAGCAAGTACATGATTGCCGAAGCCCTCGTTGGAATATCGTCTTCCATGGGTATTCAGACGCAGGCAGGCAGTGGAGCCCACGGTATCAAATCCGGGAAATGAATAGTTTCCGCCCGCAGATGGCTGGGGACGGGGCTCCAGACGCCCTCCTGCCCAGACTCCCATACGGATGCCGCTGCCGTCCCAGCCATGGCCGCTCCAGTCACCTTCGTCGATCAGATCCGCGCACTCCGCCAGGAGATCTTCACACATTTCTTTATTTCTGCTGTAATCTCCCGCAGCCAGAATCACACCCTTGCCTGCGGCAATTTCCATAAAGCTGCCGTCAGCTGCCTGCGCAATCAGGCCGGTCACAGCGCCATCCAGGGTAGTAAGCTGCAAAGCCTTCGTTTCAAACATAAACAAAGCCCCTTTTTCCGCAGCCAGCCTCTGGTTCTCTTTGACGGCTTTGCGCATCAGGGATATTCCAAGATTCGGAGTCCCGGACCAGGCATGGATCCCATTCTGAGTCACCGGCATATTGGGACTTAAGGGCGTCATCATTGGATGGATCTGTTCCTTTTCCTCATCGGTCAAAGGCTCGATAAACCAGTCAAAGCAATCCCCGCACTGCTCTGCGTAGGTACGAATCAGGCGGTAATTGGACCGGTTGTTTGTACGAAGCTGCCAGTCATTGACGAAGAGATCAATATCCACCTCCGGAACCTGGTGCTCCTTCTGCCATCGGGAATTCATCTATCCCAGCTCGCCGATTCCCAGAATCCGCTGATGCCTGTCCGGCTGCTGTTCTACCACCACAACCGCAGCGCCAGCCTCTGCCGCCGCCCGGGCGGCGCAGGTTCCCGCGTGGCCGGCTCCGATGACGGCTATGTCCGTTCTGATCCGGCGGGCGATCTTATCTTCAGGAAAAGGAGGAGGAGATTTTGCCCATGCATACTGTTTCATAAACTGCCTTTCTGAATTCCGGATTAAGCACGGAGAATATTTCTGAGCAGATTACCGACTCTCTTATAGACCAGGAAGGTAATCACGTCTGTCACCAGATGCTTGACCAGATTGAATGGGAAAACACTCAGCAGCATCAATGTGGTCATGTTGGTAATCTTCGGATTGACAGCCGTACCCATACCGATGATGGCGTCGAGCGGCATTCCGTAAAGGTTGGAATAAAGCGGGAACATGACGTAAGCATTAATGAAGATAAAAAGAATACTTACAGCGAGAGAGGAGACGGTCATGCCTATAATCGCTCCTTTCTTGGTACGGTCTTTCTTGTAAATCCAGGCGGCAAGAAGGACAAACACCGAGGATCCCACCAGATTGGAGAACTCTCCCACAAAGGCTGTTTCTGTTCCCTGAATCGCGAGTTTAAGGAGAAGCTTGATGACAATTACTTCAAAACCGGCCAATGGCCCCAGGAAAAAGCCGGCAAACAGGGCAGGCAGCTCGGCAATATCGAATTTCAGAAAGGCCGGAGCGAAAGGCAGGGAAAAGTTGATCAGCATCAGAAGGAAAGAGATTGCTCCGAGAATAGCGATGAAAACAAGTTTTCTGGTCCGTGAAACCGTGAAATTCTGATTGGCTGCAGCATTTTTCTGGCTCATATGATACCTCCTGAAAATGTGTGGTGTGATTCATGTTCTGTTACTGTTCACGCTTTATATGGTAACGCCGCGCGAAGGCGGAGAATAGCCAGGTCTTGAACAGTAACCAAGGTTTATCATTTCAGGAAGATGCAAAAAAAGCTCCGGCAACGAATCGCCAGAGCTTAATACCACATTCTTTCTTCTCCCATCCGGACTAAGGCTCTGCGTAGAAATATAATCTGTTCTGCACAAGCCAATACCGTCGGTTCCGGAATTTCGCCGGATCATGCGCAGACTGAAAATCCTGCGCTCGCGGACTGTCACCGCCGGTGAGGACTCTCACCCCGCCCTGAAGATTAACCTTTTTTCCTGCACTACTATACCACGGTGAAGAGCAGATTGCAAGACTGATTTTTCTTTGATAGTCAGCCTGCCCAGCCAGGTTACTCTTTCACGGTTTAACCGTATGGCCAAACGCAGGGACGGTTCTGAGTCATGGAGGTACTTTTGGCATCGCATTAAAACCGGAACAGGATTTTCACAAATAACAGGCCCAGCACAGTCAGTATAATCGGCCTGACAATTTTTGTTCCCTTTGACATCACAAGACCTGATCCGATGTAATTGCCGGCCATATTGAACACCGCTGCGGCAAGTCCCAGTATAATCACTACCTGCCCGCTCCAGAGAAAGACTATAAGTGACGTAATGTTTGTTGTAAGGTTGATCGCTTTTGCCTGCGCGTTAGCTGTCCCTACACTCATCTTCGCAAATACTGTAAAGGCAATTATGAGAAATGTGCCCGTTCCCGGACCGTAAAACCCATCATAAATCCCAATCACAAAAGCCGCTGCAACCGCAGTGATGTATGTCCTTCGATTCAGGATCAGCCTGGATTATTCATGTAATCCAGAATGATATCCCAAAGGCTCGTAAAAATCTGTGTTTTTGAAAA
>CACZQU010000219.1 GCA_902783305.1 uncultured Lachnospiraceae bacterium
ATAAATACAAGAAGGCTCTCCCAGGACGCAGGACGTTTCCTGCCCACACAGACCGGGAGAGCCTTCTTCATGTTTTGCGCCCAGTCCGGGTATGTGATCGTATTCTTACGTGCAGGCACGACAAATCCGGTCTCATACCCGGACTGGCCATGAATAGTAACTCCCGGTCTGCAAATAAAGGCTACTGTTTGTCTCCGAAATATGCTATACTACAATTTTGAGTACAGGCTTTGCCTATCGTTCACTCCCTGCCCTTTGCGGCCGGAGAATATTTCCTGAAACAGTAGATCAAGGGAGGATCCATGGATAATAAAAAAGACCGCAGCCAGAAACAGAAACAGCCACGGAAGATGACAAAGCAGCGCAGAATCGCAGTTTTGCGGTTTCGGGCCGCTCTTTTGGTGGTGGTAATCGGTGTTCTGGCATTTTGCATTAACCGATATGTTCCGACGAGCGCAAGAGCGGATTTACATTCCTACTATGGTAAGGTGGGGGAAGGAGAAGCAGCTGTTATTCTGGGCAGCCAGATTATGGATGTCCGGGGAAAGACTGATTCCGGAAAGTATTATCTTCCTTATTCTTTTGTGACCACCTTTCTGAATCCCGGCTTTTACTGGGATGCCGACAATAACCAGATCCTGTATACGACGCCGAGCCGGATTAACACGACGGATATCGGAAATGAAGCCGGAGGAGACGTCATCCTGCAGGACGGGACGATATATCTGAGTCTTGATCTGATCCGGGATCATACGGATCTGGATGTAACCATTTATTCCGACCCTGACAGAATTGCGATTCAGAAGGATTTCAGAGATCTGAACATGGCCCGCACCATGTCAAAGGGAAACATCCGGCTTCTGGGAGGAATCAAATCAAAAGTCCTGACGGAGGTGGAGAGCGGAACGGATCTGATTTATCTTGATGAGATTGACGAGTGGAGTCATGTTGCTACCTGGGACGGATATATCGGTTATATTGAGAGCAGAAAACTGAACCCTGTCGAGACGGTGACATTGGAAAGGGAGTCTGCCGGCGAGAAATATTCTTATATCCAGATGAGCGCTCCGGTCAATCTGATCTGGCATGTCATCGGGCAGCAGGAGAGCAATGATCTTCTGCTTCAGGATGTCGCGGCTGTGACGGGCGTGAATGTGATTTCGCCTACATGGTTTTCCGTGCTGAACAATGATGGCGAAATACAGGACTTATCTTCCTCTGAATATGTGGAAAATGCTCATTCCCTCGGGATGCAGGTCTGGGGGCTGATTGACAATTTTGGTACCGGCTTTACCTCCTATGAGGTTCTTTCCCATACGGATTCCCGGCAGAACCTGATCCGGAACATAATGGATGCCGCCCTGAATGCGGGAATGGACGGGATAAATGTGGACTTTGAGACGCTGACGCCCGAGACGATACCACATTTTCTGGAGTTTTTGAGAGAACTGTCTGTGCAGACTCATGAAAACGGGTTGATCCTCAGTATGGACGATCCTGTACCGGAGACGTATTCCAGCTTTTACCGCAGAGATCTCCAGGCTCAGGTTGTGGACTATATCATTATCATGGGGTATGACGAGCATTACAGCGGATCGGAAACGGCCGGGAGCGTGGCTTCCATGCCCTGGGTGGAGAAAGGGATCATCGATACGATCCGGGAAACGCCGGCTTCCCGGACGATTCTGGCCGTACCCTTCTATACGAGGATCTGGAAGACCCAGGCCGGGACGCTCAGCTCTCTGGCGGTCGGGATGCGGGCGGGAGCCGAGGAGGCGGCCGCGGCGGAGGTATCCTATTGGAATACGGATACGATGCAGAATTACGCCCAGTGGGAGCAGGACGGCGTGAAGTATCAGGTCTGGCTCGAGGATCTGAATTCCTTAAGGGAACGGATGAAGCTGATCAGACAATATCACCTCGCCGGGGTTGCGTCATGGCGGCTGGGCTTTGAGATACCTGAGGTCTGGGCGGTGATTTCGGAGGAGATTGCACAGCTGGCATCCTGAGCCGGGATATTGATGCGTTTTTCTGGTGCGGCTTCAGAGACTTCCATTTCTTCTGCCGCACCGGCTGTCTGACACAGATGGCTTAAGAGGCAATCATGGAAAGGAGAGGAACAGGCGGATGTTTGGCTTGATATATCTTGCAGGCGCGATCCTTGCCGGAGACGGAATTTCTTCTTTGTTTCTTCCGGAAGCGAAAACAAATGACAGGTACGGGATATGGGTACGGCTGGCTTCCGCTTTTGGAACAGGTGTGTTGGTTGTCACCTGGATGGTATACTTTGCCGCATGGGGCTTTTTCCGACTCGGAGGGGTCAGGGAACCCCTCAGACCGGCAAACCTTCTGGTGCTTGGAGTGGTTTTTGCGTGGGCTGCCGGGAAATTCATTGCCAGCCGGAAACGGCGCCGGCCGTTTTTCCGAAGGGAAGGGATCCTGTTCCCGGAGAAATCGTGGATAGTCTTTTTCGTTATCCTTCTGGCTTTTTCCGCCTTTTTAATGTTTTATACCTTTCATGTCAGTGGACATACGCTGTTTTCCGGCTTTACGGTATTCAGCGATTACGCTCCGCATACAGCCATGATCCGGTCCTTCTCCCATGAAAACAACTATCCGACGCAGTATCCTCATTTCGGCGGAGAGGATGTGAAATACCATTTCATGTTCCAGTTCCTGACCGGGAATCTGGAATACCTGGGGATGAGGATAGACTATGCCTACAATATGGTCAGTCTTTTGTCACTGGCTTTATTTGTCATGATGCTGGCTGTGATGGCGGCGAAGCTGGGAGGAGGCCTGAAGGGAGCGGTTCTTGCATCCGGTTTTTTCTTCTTCCGCAGCGGTCTGGCGTTTTTTCGTTTTGCCTTTGAGCATCTTCAGGCAGGAGACCTTTGGGAGACCCTGCGGACAAACACTTCCTTTATCGGCTATACTCCGAATGAAAACTGGGGCCTATGGTGCCTGAATGTCTATCTGAACCAGCGGCATCTGGCCTTCGGCCTTCTGATCGGCAGTATTGCGGTATGGACCTGCCTTACCTGGCTGGAGGAATCCTCAAAGGACGACAATACTGCCGGAGAAGACCGCCCGGTGCATGGTGAAATGTTCCGGCTATTACTGACCAGGGAAGCCTGGCAATGGCAAAGCCCGGAAAAAGCATTGCTGGTGGGATGGCTTTTGGGAATGACAGCCTTCTGGAACGGGGCAGCGGTTATCGGTGTGCTCCTGATCCTTGCGGGCTTTGCTCTTTTTGGAGTACACAAGCTGGATTATGTCTTACTGGCTTTTGCCGCGGTTATTTCGTCATTCCTGCAGAGCAGGATCTTTATCCGGGGAAACGCCATAAGCCCGGTATGGAATTTTGGCTTTATCGCGGAGAATAAGACCTTGCCGGGAATTCTGTGGTTTCTTCTGGAAATCAGCGGGATTTATTTTTTCGGCATTCTGCTTGCGGCGGTTCTGTACCGCTCTCTGGTCTCAAAGCTGGTCTGGAGCTTCTTTCTTCCGGTGATTTTTGCGTTTTGCTGTTCCCTGACACCGGATATCAATGTCAATCATAAATATATCATGGTTTCCTATGCATTCATGGCGGTGGTCTGGGGCGCTCTCCTGGGTAAGCTTCTTGGAAGGCTGAACCGGAGAGCCTGGCTGGCAAGAGGGGGAATGATCCTTCTCATCGTATCCCTGATGCTTACAGGGGGATATGATTTTGTCGTGATCCTCAAGGACAACGGACCGGGGCATGAGGTGGGTGTCGATCTGGACAGCGGGCTCACAGAATGGCTGAATGAAAACCTGGATACGGATGATCTGCTTCTGACCCCGCAGTACAGTATGAATGATGTGACGGTTTCCGGTGTCATGATGTATTGCGGCTGGCCGTATTATGCCTGGAGCGCGGGATACGACACTTATTACCGGGCACATCAGCAGCAGCTGATCTACAGCACCTATCAGGTCAGCACGTTGAAGGATCTGGTTTCGGAGGAGGGGATCACCTATATTCTTTACGAAGACGGGATGACGATTGAAGGAATGGAGGCCAGGGAAGATACGATTGCCAGGGCTTATCCCCTCGTTTTTGATTATGGATATATCCGGATATATGAGGTGGACGGATGAGAAACCAGAAGAGCTGGTAACTGAAGGAGAATGAAACGATGGCAAATATGAAAAAATACGGACCTCCTTTGCTTTTGATTGGAGTATTGGTGCTGCTTTCCCGCTGGCTTCTCGGCGTTGATGTGTTTTCGTTCTGGACATGGTGGCTTCTTGCGGCGCTGCTTGGGCTTCTGGGAATGCCTGCCGCAGGGAGACTGTTTGCCTCATTTGACGATAAAGGATGGTTCTTTTCAAAGATTCTTTCGATCGCCGTGACGGGTTATGCAGAGTGGCTGCTGGTGACAACGAAGAATCTGCGCTTTTCATCCGCCAGCTGTATAGGGATTGTCGTGGCTTGCGGAGTCCTGTCCGTCGGCATTTTTTACTGGCAGAGCCGGAAGGGAATCGATTGTATGCCCTCTGGTCATCTGTCTCTGGTCCTGTGGGAGGAAGTCATTTTTCTCGGGGTCTTTCTGATATGGACGTATCTGGCCGGATTCAATCCTGCGGCCCATGGCACGGAGAAATTCATGGACTATGGGTTCATGGAGGCTATGATGCGTTCGGATACCCTTCCCGCAAGGGATCTGTGGTACAGCGAGGGAGTGATCAATTATTATTATGGCGGCCAGTATTTTGCGGTTTTTCTGACGAAGCTGACCGGCTGCAGGGTGGAGGTCACATACAACCTGATGCGGACCTTCGTGGCAGGATTTGCCTTTGTTCTGCCATTCAGCCTGGTTTACCAGCTGTCCGCTGACCGTATGAGGAATGATGCTTCCCTGCCGCACTCAGGAGCCTTTCAGAAGGCGGTGCCTGCGCTTTCCGGCCTGACTGCGGGAATCTCCGTCTGCATAGCCGGAAATATGCAGTATGTGATTTACCGGTGGGTGCTTCCCTGGATCCAGAAGCTTCGGGGAGAAGAAGCTTCCGGGTACTGGTTTCCGGATGCTACCCGGTATATCGGCCACAATCCGGACAGACCGGATAAGACGATTCATGAATTTCCGTGTTATTCCTTTGTCCTTGGGGATTTGCATGCCCATGTGGTCAATATTATTTTTGTCCTCCTGATGGCCGGACTTTTGTATGCCTGGTTTCAGACGGTCCGCCGCTCACGGACAGACAGCATCCAGGACACGGATGCCTTGAACAAAGGAGAAGAGCTTACAACACCCCGTCCCCTGGCGGAGCCGCACCTTTTACTTGCCGGTTTTTTGCTGGGCTTGTACAGACTGAACAATTACTGGGATTTCATCATTTATTTCGTAGTGGCTTCGGGTACGGCTCTCTGGATCAACCTGATTGAAGAGAAAAAACACTGGCTGGCTGCCATCGGAAGAACCATCGGGCAGGCTCTGATCTTGTTTGCTGCCGCGAATCTGACCAGCATTCCGTTCAGTGTTCTCTTTGAAAGCATGGTGACAGGTGTGGCATTCGCTCAGTATCATTCTCTGTTTTACCAGCTGATGGTGCTTTGGGGACTTCCGCTTGCCCTGGGTGGTTTCTTCGTGATTTCTCAGGTGCTGAAAGCTCATGTAAAAAAGGAATTCTCCCTGCCCCGGCTGATGAACCGGATGAAGACTCCGGATCTGTTTGTGATTCTCCTTTTCATCTGCGCATCTGGCCTCATCTTGATTCCGGAGCTGGTTTATGTCCGGGATATTTACGAGGGCAGCGGAAACGCCCGGGCCAATACGATGTTTAAACTGACCTACCAGGCATATATGATGTTCGGAATGGTTATGGGCTATGTGATCTGGAATACATTGGCCTTTAAAGCCTCCAGAGCGGCCAGAGCCTTCTGTACCGTGGGACTGGTTCTGTTGTGCCTGACCTTCGGATATTTCGGAAACTGCGTAAATGTCTGGTATGGGGGATGGAAGGATCCTGGCTCAAGAGCCGGACTGAATGCGGTCATGTTCCTGCACAGTGAGTTTTCAGAGGATGTGGGAGGAATAGACTGGCTGAAGACCAATGTCCCCGGCACCCAGGTTGTCCTGGAGGCTAATGGGGACAGCTATACCGACTACTGCCGGGTTTCCGCGATGACCGGCCTGCCGACAGTGCTTGGCTGGTATGTGCATGAGTGGCTGTGGAGAGAGGATCCGGAAGATCTGAACCAGAAAGCTTCGGATGTGGAAAGAATATACACGTCCTCCAATATGGAGCTGGTCAGAGCTCTGCTGAGGAATTATGAGGTCTCCTATATTTTTGTGGGAGAGAAGGAACGGGAAAAATATGCGGATGCGCTCAATCTGGAAGGTCTGAAGTCATTAGGGACGGTGGTTTACCAGGATGCGTACGGCACAACCTGTATATTGAAGGTGAATCCATGAAAAAAGCGATGAAGGCGGAAATGGTCGTGCTGGACCGGGGACATCTGGATCCGGTGTCTGTCCGGAGGGCAGGAAAAATACTGCTGGCAGGCGGCCTGGTTGCTTTTCCTACCGAGACGGTGTATGGACTGGGAGGAAATGCTCTGGATCCGGATGCGTCCCGCAGAATTTATGCGGCGAAGGGACGGCCGTCGGACAACCCGCTGATCGTCCATATTGCCGATCTGGAGGCGCTGCCGCTTCTGACCAGGGAAATTCCGGATGCGGCACGCAAGGCCGCTGAAAGCTTCTGGCCGGGTCCTCTGACCATGATCCTGCCGAAATCGGACAAGGTACCTTATGAGACTACAGGCGGCCTTGACACTGTTGCTGTCCGTATGCCCAGCGACCCGCTTGCCCTGGCTCTGATCCGGGCAGGCGGCGGTTATGTGGCAGCTCCCAGCGCAAATACCTCCGGAAGACCCAGCCCCACGACGGCATCTCATGTGGCTGAAGATCTCGGGGACAGCATTGACATGATTCTGGATGGAGGACAGGTGGAGATCGGTCTGGAATCCACTATCGTCGATTTTACGGTTCCGGTTCCTACGATTTTGCGGCCTGGCTATTATCATCCGGACAGACTTGCCAAGGTACTGGGCGATGTACGGATTGACCCTGGCCTTCTCAGCCAGGACAGCGGGATCCGCCCAAAGGCACCTGGCATGCGGTACCGGCATTACGCGCCGAAGGCGGAGCTGACGATCGTGGAAGGCCGGCCGGAAAACGTGACCGAGGCGATACGCAGGCTCTGCGAAAAAGCGGAAAAGGAAGGGAAAAAGGCCGGAATTCTGGCAAGCCAGGAGAATGCCGGAAGCTATGACCGGGGGGTGTTGAAGGTGGTGGGAAGTCTCGCAAGGGAGGAGACGATCGCCCGCAAGCTCTATGAAGTGCTCAGGGAGTTTGACGAAACCGGGGTGGATGTGATATACTCAGAAGCCTTCCATACCCCGCAGATCGGCCAGGCTGTGATGAACCGCCTGCTGAAGGCGGCAGGACACAGGGTGATGAGGGTATGAAAATGCAAAAAGGACAAAGCATGAAACGTTCGGATTATCTGACCTGGGATGAGTATTTCATGGGCATTGCTTTTATGTCCGGGATGAGGTCAAAGGATCCGAATTCCCAGGTAGGATGCTGTATCGTCAGCGAAGACAACAAGATCCTGTCGATGGGGTATAATGGCTTTCCCAAAGGCTGCTCGGATGACGAGTTCCCGTGGGCAAGGGAAGGCGGTGACCTGGATACCAAGTATTTTTATGTCACTCACAGCGAGCTGAATGCCATCCTGAATTACCGGGGAGGAAGCCTTGAGGGGGCTAAGCTGTATGTTTCCCTGTTTCCGTGCAATGAATGCGCCAAGGCGATTATCCAGGCCGGAATCAGGACGATCGTGTATGACAGCGATAAATATGCCCTGACGCCGGCGACGATTGCGTCCAAACGCATGCTGGATGCTGCGGGAGTACGGTATTATCAGTATCAGAGAACGGGCAGAAGCATTTCTTTTACGGTCTGATCTTCAGTACGGCAAAGGGAGGGCGTAACAGGTAATTCCGGAAGGATTTTGCGGCAGATCAATTTCGGTTATAGATGAGGAGAAAAAGGATATGGCGAAGGACAAGAAACTGGTGGAAGCGATTACCTCGATGGATGAGGATTTTGCGCAATGGTATACCGATGTGGTCAAAAAGGCAGAGCTGTGCGGATATACCAGTGTGAAAGGATGCATGGTCATCAAACCGGCAGGCTATGCGATCTGGGAGAATATTCAGAAGGAGCTGGACAGGCGCTTCAAGGAGACAGGAGTAGAGAACGTATACCTTCCCATGTTTATCCCCGAATCCCTTCTGCAGAAGGAGAAGGATCACGTGGAGGGCTTTGCGCCGGAGGTGGCCTGGGTGACACATGGGGGTCTTGAACCGCTGCAGGAGAGAATGTGTGTCCGCCCGACCTCGGAGACCCTGTTCTGCGATTTTTATCAGAAAGAGATCCAGTCTCACCGTGATCTTCCGAGGGTGTATAATCAATGGTGCTCCGTGGTACGGTGGGAAAAAACAACCCGTCCCTTCCTTCGCTCCCGGGAATTTCTGTGGCAGGAAGGACATACTGCGCATGCGACAGCCCAGGAGGCTGAGGAACGAACGGTGCAGATGCTGAATGTCTACGCCGACTTTGTGGAGGATGTACTGGCGATTCCCGTCATCAAAGGACAGAAAACCGATAAAGAGAAATTCGCGGGCGCCGAAGCGACATACACCATCGAAGCACTGATGCATGACGGCAAAGCGCTTCAGTCAGGAACCAGCCATAATTTCGGAGATGGCTTCGCCAGAGCTTTTGGCATCCAGTATACCGATAAGGATAATACCCTCCAGTATGTCCATCAGACCTCCTGGGGGATGACAACGAGAATGATCGGCGCGATTATCATGGTTCACGGGGATAACTCCGGCCTTGTGCTTCCGCCCAGGATCGCTCCTGTTCAGGCGGTGGTGATTCCGATTCAGCAGCGAAAGGAAGGTGTCCTTGAAAAAGCGCAGGAGCTTACACAGATGCTGAAAAAAGCCGGTGTGAGAGTGAAGATCGACGATACGGACAAAAGCCCGGGCTTCAAATTTGCCGAGCAGGAGATGAGAGGAATCCCGGTCCGGATCGAATGCGGCCCCAACGATATCGCAAAGGGACAGGCAGTGATCTGCCGGAGGGATACCAGGGAGAAAACAGAGGTTTCCTTTGAGGAGCTGGAAGCAAAAGTCAGGGAGATTCTGGAAGCTATTCAGCAGGATCTGTACCTGAAGGCCAGAAATCATCTGGAAGCCCATACCTACACCGCGGTAGATTATGAGGAATTCAAGGATATCATTATCAACAAGCCGGGATTTGTCAAAGCGATGTGGTGCGGCGATCAGGCCTGCGAAGACAAGATCAAGGAAGACGTACAGGCGACCTCGCGCTGCATGCCCTTTGAACAGGAAACGCTCTCAGACCGGTGTGTATGCTGCGGCCGTCCCGCAAAGAAAATGGTTTACTGGGGAAGAGCGTATTGACCGGAAACGGTACCTGTTCAGACACACCGGACAGGTAAGCCGCAGCCGCGGCGCTGACGCGCATCGCGGGTACGCCTGCGGCACATAGCCAGGGTTTTGCACACCGCGCACAGCAAGTGTCACATCTGAAGCGTCATTTACAGGACAGGGAGGTGAGCATATGGAAGTCCCCGGGAAAGTTTCCTCGATTATCTATACACTGGAGAAGGCCGGATATGAAGCCTATGTGGTAGGCGGCTGCGTAAGAGATATGCTTCTGGGAAGAGAACCACATGACTGGGATATCACGACGTCCGCAAAGCCTGACCAGATTAAGCGGATTTTCGGGAAAACCATTGATACCGGTTTAAAGCACGGGACCGTTACCGTGATGGTGGATCATGAAGGGTTCGAGATTACCACCTACCGCATTGACGGAGATTATGAAGACGGAAGGCATCCGAAGGAGGTGTCCTTTACTTCCGATCTCACACAGGATCTGTGCAGAAGAGATTTTACGGTCAACGCCATGGCTTATCATCCCGCAAGAGGGCTGGTAGATCTGTTTGGAGGAGAAGAGGATCTGAAAAGAGGCCTGATCCGCTGCGTAGGAGACCCTGCGGAAAGGTTTTCGGAGGATGCGCTGAGAATGCTCCGTGCTGTGCGCTTCAGTGCCCAGCTTGGATTTGACATCCATGGGGAGACCAGGAAGGCTGTCCGTGAAATGGCGGATACGATCCGGGTCGTGAGCGCGGAGAGGATCAGGGAGGAGCTGGTCAAAACACTCCTGTCTTCCCATCCGGACGGGCTGAGAAACGCGTATGATCTGGGGCTGACCGCGATGTTCCTTCCCGAATTCGACCGCTGCATGGAGTGCCCGCAGAACAATCCCCATCATGCGTATACGGTGGG
Organism: uncultured Lachnospiraceae bacterium; assembly: GCA_902783305.1. GTDB lineage: Bacteria > Bacillota > Clostridia > Lachnospirales > Lachnospiraceae > Blautia_A. Next base: position 10,424 of record CACZQU010000219.1, read on the forward strand.
TGAGCATATTCTGCATTCCCTGACACAGGTGCGGGCAGATGAGATCCTGCGGATGACGATGCTCCTGCACGATATCGCCAAGCCTGTGATGAAGACGACAGACGAGAATGGAATTGATCATTTCAGGATGCATGCGGTTGTCGGACGGGATATGGCGGAAAAAATCTTAAGAAGACTGAAAACGGACAATAAGACAATCCATGCCGTCTGCCGCCTGATCGAGTGGCATGATCTGCGCCCCGGACTGACCAAAGCGTCGGTGAGGAGAGCGGTAACATGTGTGGGAGAGGATCTTTTTCCTATGTATATGGAAGTGCGAAGAGCCGATATGCTGGCCCAGAGCGATTACTACCGAAAGGAAAAGGAAGCAGCTCTGGATCAGATAGCACAGCTCTATCAGGAAATTCTGAACCAGAAGGAGGCACTTTCCATAAAAGATCTGGCAGTCAACGGATATGACCTGGCAGAGGAAGCCGGCATTGCGCCCGGCCCCATGATGGGAGAGATTCTGAATGCCCTTCTGGAACAGGTTCTGGATGATCCCGCGCTGAATGAAAGAGAAACCCTTCTTGAACTGGCAAAAAGATACGGTTCACAGTCTGGCCTTTCCCTGGGGGCAGAAGCAAAACGGTGAACGGGAAGTTGCCATTCGTCCGCGCGTGGCTATACGGTTAATCCGTGAGCAGCAACAACGGTAGGTTACAATTCACGGTTTAACCTTCCCCGCGCGCGAGGTGAATGGTACCCTAGAAATGGCCATCCGCAGGCGTCGGTACTTAGTGAGTGCAAGCCGAAGGCGCA
>CACZQU010000220.1 GCA_902783305.1 uncultured Lachnospiraceae bacterium
GGAATCATGCCGCTTGCAGCGGCGTAAATTCGGCGCAGTAAACGAATCAAAATATCTGAAAAAAACTGATTTTGCTGATCGCTTCGCCGTAAAGCTGCTCTCGCGATCATTAATTGCCATTTTGAATCGGCCTGAATTATCCGATAAAAGAATGAATCAGATTCGGAATCTGGGTACGAAGCGCATTGATCGTCATGAAAACAGCGAAGATATAGCAAATCGTCATGCTGATCTGAAGCACCTTTGGAGTTTTATAGCCAAGAAACAGTTCCTTTTTCCAGAGGATCAGAACCATAAACAAACCGGCTACCGGTGTGGCAACGGAGGTTGCTACATTCGCGATGAAAATCAACTGTGTCGGGGATCCGCCATAAGAGAAGCAGATCGCGGTAGCAATGGCAAGGCAGGCTACACAGAGGATTTTTACCGGCTTGGACTCCAGTCCGATCTCTTTATTCAGGCCAGCGTTCAAAAGAACGACGCCTCTCTGCGTATTGCCAAGCAGGGAAGAGAATCCCGCGCCGATGATCGCGATACCCATGACGATCGGAGCAGCATTTCCCAGGAACGGGCGAAGCAGTTCCCCAAGCTGAGCCGGAGCCTTGATCGCGATTCCTTCCGGATGGAGCACGATTGCTCCGACAAGGACGATCGCGCCGGAAATCAGAACCACCAATACGATATGGGTGATGGCGTCAGCCCTCATCGCGCCATTAAACAGGTCTTCCTTTTTCCATTTCTTTTCCAGTCCGAGATAGGTTCCGTAAATACCTGCAGTGACAGCTGCGTTAGTACTGATATACGCAAGCGCTGTCGTCAAAGAGCCTTCCGGAAGAGTCGGGTGGATAATTCCCTTGCCGACCTCTCCCCAGGCCGGACCGCCGGTCGCCACCAGGGTTGCAAAGAAAGCAAGAATCATGCCGAAAATACAGATCATGATACCTTTTTCCACTTTACTGTATACGCCTTTTGTCAGATAACAGAAGGCAAGTACGGCAAGCATAATCAGGGAGCCGATCCTCCAGTCAAAGCCAAAGATCAGATTCATGCCGGCTCCTGTTCCCGTTACATTTCCGAGTGTGAAAAAGAAACAGGATAAAAACAACGCGACTCCGCAGAAACCGGAAGCGATCCCCCCGTAATAGTGCCGGATCGCATGCAGGACCGGCATCCCGGTCATGATGGAAATCCGATAAGAACACATGGTAAATGTGATGCCCATAAGGATAATGGGGATTAAAAGCCACATCATCTGATATCCGTAATTCGCTCCCATCATCGCCGATGTGGTAATATTTCCGGGACCGATTACAATACCCGTCAAAATAATGCCAGGCCCGATTTTCTTAATAATTTCCACAAAGGAAAGTTTTTTCACCTGGGCAGGATCAAAGCCGAGACGTTCGCTTACCGGCTTGCTCATATCACTTATTTCGAAGCTCATTTTCTCCTCCTGATTTATGATTTCAGTACCAAAAAGCATGTTCCACTGCAGGCGGACCTGCAGTGGAGGCAGGGCTTTCTGACATGCCCCGATGAATCATTTATGCAAACTGGCTCATGTCAACCTTGTCCAGGCCGCTGTTCTTGATGCCCATCGCGATCCAGTCCTTCTCTTCCTGATTCAGAGGCAGAACCGGCTTTCTCATCAGAGCGCTCTTGAAGATGCCGCGCTGTACGAGGGTCTCTTTCAGTCTTGCGTGAGCCTCACCGGAAGGCTGGCCGCCGCCGTAGATCGCCTGGCTGATATGGTAGATACGGTCGCTCCAGTCCTGAGCTTCCTTTAGGGTGTGCTTGTCAGGATTCGCGAAGACTTCCCTTGCCGGGCAGATCAGTTCCGGCACGCAGCCCGCAAAACCGATCAGGGCGCCGTCCATTCCCGGGAACCAGGAAACGCAGAGGGTCTCGTCATGGCAGGTGATCAGGCTGATGTCCGGGCATTCCTGGCGGAGGAGACGGACGTCATGCTCATAAATGGAGGTTACGCGGGTACCCATCTTGATGCACTTCACATGGTCGATTTCCTTGCACATCTTGATCAGCGTCTCTACCGGATAGAAGGCCTTGGAGGTCGCCGGATACAGATGGATGATAATGTCGATGTCGGCACCCTCAGCCACGTCCTTGATGTACTCAAACGGGGCATCCGGATTCATGCCGAAGCGCAGCCACATATGGGGCGGCATAAGAAGGATCCCGTCCGCGCCGGCTTCCTTGGCTTCCGCGGCCATCTCGATGGATTCCTGGGTATTCTCGCAGTTCACACCGGAGATGATGGTCATGATGTCGCCGCACTCCTCGGCGCAGATCTCGGTGACGCGCTTCCTCTCCGCCCTGGTCAGGCCGGTGATCTCGCCGGTATGGCCGTTGCAGACAAGACCCTGGATACCTTTGTCATAGAAGCTCTTGATCCAGCGCAGGTATACGCGGAACTCTTCCTCATTGATGGAATAGTCGTCATTTAACGGAACGGAAACTGCCGGGAAGATGGTCTTGAAATTCTTAACTTTTGCCATGATTTTTTCTCCTTTTCTCTGGGTAAAGCAATTAAACACCTGGGATATAGTGAATCGATTGTTTCTGTGTTTAGGTTAACAGCCTGGGTGCATTGAGAAACTATTTTGCTGTCATCCTGATTTACGTGCCGGATGACAGGTTTTCATGGCCTCCGGCCGTTTCTGTTTTTTGTACAATCGTTTGCATCTCTTGTGATACCGTTATACCATGGACTGTTTCATAAATCAAGCAATATAACCCTCTTTGCAAAGAATTGCAGACCCCTTGCAATTCTTTGCACAAAAAGTGAAAATGTCTAAATATATGGCTTATAAACTGGGCATTATCCACAATTATAAATGCAAAATCCGGAAGAACAATCGATTGCATAAAGATACAGGTTTACCCCTGATTTTGATTTAATGATCATGACAAAGTAAACTCCATTCCCTGACACGAGGTGAGTCATGGGAGGCGATTCTTGATTTGAAAGAAAAGCGGCGGTTTTCATGCACGCCGCGTCCTCATCTTACTTCAACGACAGACGGAGCTGAGTGCCAGCGGCACTCAGCTCCGTCCGAAGTGAAACGTAGACCAACGCGGCATGGGCGGATTCAGACAAGCCAGACGCATGAGTGTTTTTCCGGCAGATCCTTACCCTTTCTCAATGATGCATGAGAGGATGCCCCGTTTTTTCATTATAGCTGATGCCTGCAGGGAGAATGCTTCCGACGCAGGGCTTCAGATTCACTGTATTTTATATTCAGCCCGTCACCGTTTTCTGCATCAGAAGCCGATGAGGGTATACAGACCAACGTTCGTCAATACAATCTCTGTACTGCTGCCATTCCCGACGGTTCTGATATCCGGTGAAGAGATGCCGTCGGGCGTGAATACAAAAGGCTGGTCGTCTCCAATGTCTCTTACTGACAGCGTAAGCTCTTCCAGCGGCTGAACCCGGTCAGATTCCTCATCATAGTTATAGTTCACAGTATCGATAGTAATAGGGCTGCCTGAACAAAGTATGCTCCATCTCGGTGATGACAAGATCAACTTTGTCCTCGATCGGATAATATGCAGGCTGCATATTATAAAAGTTGCCGGAAACCAGAAGTTCCCTTCCGTGTTTTGTCCTGGCGTATTCCCGTGCGTAATCCGCCAGCTCACGGAAATACTTTCGTACCTGCCATACCTGGAATTCCCAATAATCCCGGAACAGCGGAGCGCCCTGGGGATAATCGGATCCATTTGCTTTAAGGTATTCCCCATAATGGAAGGTGTCGAGGTCAATGGCATCCCATTCCGGCCCCAGGAGCCCGGCATTTCTCCTTTCCTTGAGCCAGGCAGTAAACTGCTTCATACAGCTGTCGCAGAAGCATCCGCCGGAATTGATGGATGTCATTGGCAGTTCGCATTCATCCAGCTGAATTCCCGGCACACCGGCGTCAATCTGTATTTCCATAATCTTTTTCAGATATCCCCGCCATACGGAATTATTGCGGCACATCTGATAGCATTGCTCTTTGCGACCCTTCACTTCGACCCACCGGGCGTGGATGGGAGCTCCGAAACGATCCCTGGAGCAGCAGTATTCCCATAAATCTTTGACCTCTTTCCCGTCTTCATCCCGGATTCCATCCGGATAGAAGTCATGCAGCTGCGTAGGAAAAGCATTCCTGTGCAGATCTGCGCTGAATTCCCTGAGCCCGTACCATTCGCACCTGCTGTCGGCTTCAGCTCTCTCATTCATCCGCACCAGATGACCCTGGTCATCAAAAACCGCCGGATATTCCCATCCCTGCACTTCAAAAACAATTCCAAACAGCTTGATTCCGCGACGGCTGCATTCCGCAGCAAATTCACTGTCATTCATGAACCCGTAAATCTGCATTCTCGGATCAACCTGGCCGAACGCTTCATGCTCAAGATATGGCAGGCTGATGCTTCCGCCTCCCATACCGGCCCATACCAGCACAGTGCGGCAGGCTGAAAAATGTTCTGAATGCAGGAAAAATCATCTGCATCTGCTCAGCACACTGGAAATATGGATA
>CACZQU010000221.1 GCA_902783305.1 uncultured Lachnospiraceae bacterium
CTCCCTTCATTCCAGATTCGCGCCTGTCGGCGCTTTTCCGCCCCGCTTCGCGTGGCTGAATCTGTCATGAAGGGAGGTGACAGCCACAGGCTGTCACCTGAAAATGCGCTTATCTTCCCTTACATGTGAACATGACGTTCAGATAAGCGCATTTTCAGGGACGGCTGAATAGCAACATGTGACCATTTACACATTTTTCCGGTGCAGTCAAAGGAAAAAGGCCGGCAGGTTATCCCGTCTTTTCCGGAGAGCGCAATATATGCATCATAACGTAAAACGAAAAGAAATTCAATTGCGAAAGCAGGACAAAGGCATAGCCTGCGGAAAAGAATTATGATATGATAGCTTGTGAAATCAGACTTCCCGTATACCAGCGAAGGAGGAATTCCATGAGACAGATTCTTGAAAATGATATGCTCCTCATCGAAATCGACGACAAGGGCGCAGAGCTCTCCCGGATTTATGACAAAGAGAAAGACCGCGAGGTGCTCTGGGACGCAGATCCTGAGTACTGGGGAAGACATGCCCCTGTCCTTTTCCCGAATGTAGGACGGCATTGCGGTAACACCTACCGGACCGGCGGAAAATCCTACCCTTCCTCTCAGCACGGATTCGCGAGGGATCTTCCCTTCACCTGCGTGGAAAAAACCGCCGGGTCGCTCACCCACCAGCTTCTTTCCGATGAAAAAACCCTCTCCTCCTATCCCTTCCCGTTTGTCCTGCGGGTGCGTCATGCCCTGGAGGGAAGGAAACTGACCATCTTCTGGGAGGTCAGAAATCCCGGAAAGGATACCATGTATTTCGCCATCGGAGGTCATCCCGCATTTGCCCTGCCCAAAGAGCAGTATGAGCAGTGCAGGCTGTACTTCGAGGGAAAGGATCAGCTGCAGTATCTGCTGATCACGCCGGATGGCAGCGGAACAGCCGATGCCGCCAATATCCATACCGTTCAGCTGAATGAGGGGTATGTCTGCCTGGACCGTCTCAAGGACGGCTCCGAGGTTCTGGCCGAACACTTTTTTGACAAGGACGCGCTGATCTTTGACAACGGACAGATTGAGAAAGTGAAAATCGTCCTTCCGGACGGCTCGGATTATCTGGAGATGAACAGCCCCGGCTTCCCCCATTTCGGAATCTGGGCTGCTCCCCTTGCTCCCTTTGTCTGCCTTGAGCCCTGGGCAGGCCGCACGGATGACACCGGATTTACCGGAGAGCTCAGTGAAAAACCGGCGATCAACCGGCTTGACCCTGCGGAAATCTTCCGTAAATCCTACAGCATCACTGTCTTCTGATTCTCCTCATCGGTTACGGTGGTTTTAGGCTGTTCTGTTCCCTCTGTTCCTTCGGCAACCATAAAAAATGCCGCGTCCGTTCAGTCACGACGCGGCATTTTATTTTTCTTTTTTTCTTTGAATTACGGCACTGCGGCTGCTGTCTGATCTGTCCTGAACGACAGAAAGTGATTCCTTTTGTCGTTTTTCCCTCAGGTCTGCAATGCGTCGAACCCCGGATTTCATACAGCAGCTAATCCCGGACGATCAGGAACGGCGGTTCAGCCAAGACCTGCATAGGTGAAATCCTTGCTCTCCACCGCCTGCTTCACCGCTGCTTCATCCATCTCTCCGCCAAGAGTCAGAACCGCTGTTCCCGCATCATGGCTGACCACCGCGCTGTCCACAAAAGGAAGCGCTTCCAGCGCTTTCTTCACAGATGCTTCGCAATGTGCACACATCATTCCATCTATTTTCACTGTGACATTCATCGTCTGTTTCCTTTCTGTCTTAAGAAACGTTACGTTCAGCCCTTCCCCTTCCATCATCCCAGGTCCGCGCCTTCCACGCTTTTCCGCCCTGCCGCGCATGACGGCAGAATACCTCTGACACTATTTCATAAAAAGGGGGCAGCTTCGAAACGCTGCCCCTTTTTTCACTTCATCTGGGATCCCGGCGGTCGATCTCCAGCGCTCTTCTGCGGCGTTCCATGGCGGCCTTTTCAAACTCCTCCCGGGCAAGCCTGCGCCGGTCTTCCTCTTTCTTTTCGATCCGGAGAAGTGCTTCCTGTTTTTTCTCCAGCCGGAGCTGCTGCTCCTTTTTTTTGATTCTGCCGCGGACCACGATATCATGAATGCCCCGGATAATCAGGACGATCCCGTTGAGCACCAGAATCAATGCCGTGACTACCACAGCAATCAGACGGGGCTCAGCCACAAAGGACGCAAGGATAGTGGAAAAGATCGTCGAAGCCCTGTAGCCTGCATCCGCCCCAAAATGAGCCGTGATGGTAACTGTCACGTCCATCATGGCTTTCGTCGTCAGGAATGCAACGATAGCGTTGCTCTGAAAATAGCTGAGCGCGATTGCCAGAATTTCCATGACCCGCAGAAAAATAATTCCTGCCTTTGTTTTCTTTTTGCGAGGTTTCACCTCGGCCGGTTCATATTCCACGCCCTTTCGTCCCATTCCATTGCCTTCCCGCGGCATCGGATCCATCCGGAAGCAATGAATCCTCACCCCTTTAATCCAAATAATCCGGTTTTATTTCTTCGGCTGTCCGTAATAAGCGTCCTTCCCATGCTTCCTGTAATAATGCTTGTCCTGCAGCTCCTGCGGCGCCGGCTTCACCTGCGGATTGATCAGCTCGCAGCGTGCTGCCATTTTTGCGCATTCCTCCACAACAACGGCATTGTGAACGGCATTATGCGGATCCGTACCCCAGGCAAACGGTCCGTGGTTCTTGCAGAGCACTCCGGGCACAGCCTCGTAATCCAGATGGTTTTCCTTATAATAATCCGCGATCAGGATACCGGTGTTGAGCTCATAGGCTTCGTCGATCTCCGCCTTGGTCAGATTTCTGACGCAGGGAATTTCTCCGTAGAAATAATCCGCATGGGTCGTTCCATAGCACGGAATACCTCTGCCCGCCTGCGCCCAGCTTGTCGCCCAGGGAGAATGGGTATGGACGACACCGCCGATGTTGGGGAATTCACGGTAAAGGATCCGATGGGTTTCCGTGTCGGAGGAAGGATTGTAATCTCCCTCGACCACTTTTCCGTCCAGGTCTACCACGACCATGGATTCGGGAGTCAGCTCGTCGTACTCCACTCCGCTGGGTTTAATGACAAAAAGGCCGCTCTCACGGTCGATCCCGCTGACATTCCCCCAGGTAAAGGTGACCAGCTGATGCTTCGGCAGCAGCATATTCGCTTCATAGACTTCCTTCTTTAACTGCTCTAACATTTTTCTCCTCCTTTAATTTTATTTCATCCACTGAACGTATTCCATTCACTGATTTATTCTATATCACGGATCTTATTCCATTCACATGTGAACGATAAATGATGATTGGTTTCCCTGTATCAGACCCTGAAAACAGGAGATTCTCAAAACGGCTTTACGGATACCGGAATAAAGCACAATGACAACGCTCCGGGTAATCACCCGATACAGCATCCGTCTGAGGCTGCCATCCCGTCTGCCGGCGTCACAGAATCTGTGAAAAGATGCTTGCCCCGGCAAGGATTCCGCAGATCAGCAATGCCGCTCCCGCGGCCGCCATCACCGGATGGGCCCGGTGCTCCGATACTGTCCCGCCTGCCCTGTCCAGGTAAAGCTTCATGTTATCCCCAACCTGAAACGATTTCTCGCTGCTGGAATTGACCCGGCAGCGGCGCGTGATTTCCTGTCCATCCAGATTATACCGTACCACAGGATAATATGTAAAGCGGGAACCCCGGATGATTTTCGTTTCCTTCGACAGCTGTCTGGTATAGACATCCACGATCCGGGCATCTATCGCTTCCAGATGTCGTTTTTTCAAAGTGGTAAAATGCCACAGAAGGGAAAGCCCCGAACCAGTCAGGATCGCCGTAAGGCAAAGCATCGCCCGCACTTCATTCCCCCTGTTCTGCTCCAGGGCCAGGAGAATCAGAACCGCTCCTCCCAGCATGAAAACCAGGGGATGAAATACCGGCGTCTCCTCCGCGTCCGCGAGCACCGGTTTTCCGCCGGCTCCCGTATAGACCTTCACCGGCTGTGAAACAGAATATTCTGTCGGAGATTTCGTATTGATCTTGATCTTATGACCGGTTTTGGGATCAGTATATTCCACTAAAACATCATAAAAGTTATAGATTTCCCGGTCTTTTCTGTCCTTCTTAATGATATGGCTGCATCCGAGAACCCGGCCCTGCGCACCGTTTCCTGTCCGCCAGTTGCGAAGCCACCCCCGCACCTGGCCGGAGCCCACAAGAAAAATCACGATACCCGGGATATAAAGAAACAGCTTCGAAAATTCATCCATGGTACTGCCTTTCCTTAGGAGATCTGAGTGATTCCGCGGCGGATCCTTACTGCTGCTCGTCAAGGGGTACCAGAACAACCTTGATCCCCAGGCTTCTGAGCGTCTCCACATGCTCCCGGCTGGCCATCTCATCTGTGATAAGGGTATAGGGAAAATCATAGGCGATGCTCCCATACGCCTGATCCTGGCCGATGCGCCTTTGAAGCTTGGAGTGATCTGCCAGAATATACAATCCCTGCGTCGTTCGGGAAATCATGGCTTCATTAATCCCGATTTCGGTGGGAATGTCATACCGGAACTCTCCATCGTCATAGACCGCCGCGCAGCCGATAAAGGTTTTGTCTGCCTTCAGCTCAAGGAGATTTCTCATGACGTAATCTCCGACCATGACATGCCCCTTCAGCTCACCTCCGGTCAGCCTGATCCGGATTCCCTTCGCGTAGCGCTTACCCACAACATTTCCGTTATTCGTGTAGACCGTGAGCCGCTTGTCCTTTACGTAATCCAGCAAGCCAAGCGCAGTCAGGCTGCCGTTGATAAACAGGGTATCCCCGTCTTCCGCCAGCCGGGCGGCATAGGCTGAAATACAGTTCCGGCAGACCGAAATCTCTGTCTTTTCATCCGCAGTCCTGCGCACATTCGCGAGAGATACCGCACCGCCATGAATGCGGCACAGAAGATTCTTTTCGCTGAGGATCTGCAGGTCACGGCGAACCGTCATCTCCGAGATCCCGAATTCCCCGGCGATCATCTCTACCGTCGCCTCACCCTTCTCCCTGACCATGGTCAGGATATTCTGATGTCTTTCGCTGATGCTTCTGCGGTCGTTTCTCATCACATGAACCTCAAAGACGGTTACCATTTCGTAACCAGAATAGCAAAATGGAGTCCGGTGATGAACCGGACTCCATGCCTAACCGGACGATGCCGGAGAATCAGTCGAGAAGATCCAGTTCCTTCAGGGCTGCCTCAATCTCCTTGTCCGACATGACATTCTTAAGTGGAACCAATGTCGTATCCACACCCTCAAACGTCTTCACGAATGTCTTGGCGCAGAACACTACATCATAATTTCTGGCAGCGGATTTTCCCTCCGATACCGCGCAGTGGCGAAGCTCCGCCGGCTTGATTCCGTACTTCGTCATCACCTTCTTAATCGCATTCTCCATCATCAGTGAAGATCCCGCACCATTTGCGCAGCATGCCAGAAGCTTTTTTCCATCCAGTTTTGCCATCGTATTCACTCCTTTTTTCTTCTATTATACGTCATTATCCGGTTTTCGCAAGTACAAAATTCGTCGTTACCATTCACGGCAATTTGTCAGATTATTTCGTCTTGCCGGCTTTGTACTCTACATAAGCATCATAGTCTTCCGTGATCAGGAAGTAACCCTTCTTGTCCATCATATACTCAATCTGCGGAATGGCAAGAAGCACAACGACAACGATTGCCACACCGATATAACCGAGATGATACATTATCCAGGTAAATCCGGGCCATACGGTATCCCAGTCAAACATTCCCAGATATCCGCCATAATTGGCAAGACCAACCCAGCCCGCGATCAGAGCCGCGCCAAACACCTGGATCAGACCGGAGATAAACGGGATGATCAGGCAGGCCTTCAGACCGCCTTTTTCATTGGCGACAAGGCCGATCGTCGCATTGTCGAAGAATACCGGCACAAATCCGCAGATGATGATCGTCGGGGAACCGGCAAAGATCAGGATCAGGATAGCAATAATCTGTCCTACAAGACCGGCAAGGAAGCCGAAGGTCACAGCGTTGGAATCACCAAAGCCGAAGCAGACTGCGCAGTCCACGCCAGGAATGGAGGACGGAAGAAGCTTATCCGCAATACCCTGGAAGGAAGCGGTCAGCTCGGTAACAAAGGTACGGACGCCGAGCTGCAGGATTGCCAGATACACGGCGAAATTCAGGGAGGTATTGAAGCAGTAGAAAACAAAGTTCTCTGCCTCTGTCGTGGAGCCATGCTCTACAAAGAACGGCTTGCCGATGATGGCCATGATGGTTCCGAAGAAAACGGTCATCAGGATGGCGGTACAAACCATGTTCTCATTGAAAATGGAGAAGAAGCCAGGCATCTCGAGCTCGCCGACCTTTTTGACCTTCCTCTTGCCGCCTCTGTCGCCGAAAAGCTTGTCCGCAAGGAAGTAGCCCAGACGAATGCCGAACATCTGCTGATGGGCAATCGCGAAGCCGGCTCCCTCGGAGAGCTCCTGCATCGGTTTTACGGTAAGGTTGGAACCTACTGCCCAGTACGCGCCAAGGATGACCGCCATAACGACCATGAGCTGGACATCATTATTCCGGAGCGCCGGAAGGGCAAACAGGATCAGCCAGTATGCGGTAGCCGCCTGCTGTACCTGGACATGACCTGTGGTGAAAAGGGTACGGCATTTGGTAATTTTGTTAAACCGGACCAGAAGAATATTGACGATGAACGCGATGAGAAGCAGTGTCATAACCTGGGAAAAGCCCTTCCCGAAGACCTCCTCCACACCGGCCGTCACTGCGTTCTGTCCATAGTAAGGGTCAATCACGCAGGCCGTCAGGTTGAAACGATCCTTCAGTCCCGCAAGGATCGGACGGAAGGTGCTGGTCAGTCCGCCGGAACCGACATTCAGGATCAGCATACCAATGATGGCTTTAAGAGTACCTGCCAGTGTGTCATACCATTTCTTCCCCATCAGGCAGTAGCCAAGGAGTGTCAGGAAACCGACCATATAAGGAGCCTTCTGTAAAATATACGTAGCAAAAAACTCCCATATTGCTCTTAATATAAACATATTTCTCTCTCCTTTACTTACAGCTTCTGCGGGCAGTTCCGCGGCAAAGCCGCGGTCCTGCCCGGTCTTACATCCTCTTTCCCTTCTCCGTCAGATGACATGGAGCTTTCTTCTTATTCCTCTTCACAGGGATATTTCTTTTCCGCTTCGAGAATATCCTCCGGGGTATCGGCCGCTGCCAAAGCGTCGATCAGGTCGTCGTTCATAAAGATATTGGCGAGCTGCTGGATATTATTCATATGCTCATCCGGATTGGTGGAGGAAAGGGTGAAGAACAGGTTGGCTTCTTTCTTTTCTCCATCCTCATCCGTACCGAAATCGATCAGCTTTTTTGATCGCATAAAGCCGATCCCGGTCTTCAGCGCGCCGGTGGCATTTTCCTGAGTATGGGGCATGGCAATGTTGTGCTCAAACACAACATATGGACCATATTTC
>CACZQU010000222.1 GCA_902783305.1 uncultured Lachnospiraceae bacterium
AATAACAGCACCTCCGAGATAGTCACTTGCATGGGAAGCAAGAAAAATACATGGTCCCTTCATATCATCAGCAGTGCCCCAGCGATGTGCCGGAATGCGCTGTGTTAATTCATCATAACGCTGCCTGGTATACTTCGGATTGTTCGGGTCTGTCAGCGCAACATTCATTTCCGTATCCATATATCCGGGTGCCAGGGCATTTATGTTTATTCCATATTGCATCAGATCATTACTGAATGCTTTTGTCAATTGAGCTACGCCGCCTTTGGATGCGGAGTAAGCCGGAATGGTTTTCCCGCCAAAGAAAGAACACATGGATGCAATCAGAATGATTTTTCCATATCCTTTCGGCTTCATAATATTGGCCGCTGCCCTGGAAAGCCAGAAGACAGAATTCAGATTTGTGTTTATCACATCATCCCAATCCTGATCCGGGAATTCGTCTGATGGGTGACGCCGCTGAATACCATGGGCAGCAACCAGAATATCCAGATCTCCAAGAGCCTCCAGACATTCATCAAATCCCTTTTTACAGGAAACACGGTCTGAAAGATCAGCTTTTATCCCATGGCACATAAATCCTTTCATACGGAATTCTTCTGCCACAGAAAACACTTTTTCACTTGTGCCAATTATCGCTGTTTCCACACCAGCCTCCATCAAGCCTTCAGCCATTCCTTTCCCAAGGCCTCTGGTTCCGCCTGTTACAATCGCTTTTCGTCCTGAAATGTCAAACAGATTGTTTTCCATAATTTTTTCTCTTTCCTCCGCAGTTCACTTCATCCAGAAATGAAACAGATTGTTCACGATTTTCGCCTTAAAGGTACACGGTACCACTGTGCGGGGGCATAGCAAGCACCTTCCTCTTATGTCAACAATACCACAAAACGGAAATGATAGCAACGATAGTAAATCAATCCCGCTCAATGTACGCACTATGCACGAAGCCCCTCTGTCCGTCCCTGAATCCGGATATAAAAACAGACGTTACCACTCCTATCCTTCACCTCGCCGCATACTTGATATTATCATTTGCCGCATGCCCACCGGACATCAACGCCCTCAGCGTAACGCTGCTAAACTCACACTGCGCCTTCGGCTTGCGTTCGTTAAATACCGATGCTTGCGGATAGCCATTTCCATGGTACCATTCACCTCTCGCACGATGACAGGTCAGACCGTGAATAGTAACAACAGTAACTGATGAAAAACCTTTTCGAAAGCAGATGTCTTTACAAGGAAGTAATCTCATGCTATGATTTATACATATAATAACCCGTCAATCATCATTCTCATGTGCAATTCGCACAGAATTGGAGGCAAACATGAAAAAAATACTTGTTCTGTTATTGTCCGCTGTTTTAGTTACCTCAGGCTTAAGTACTATAGTTCTGGCAGAAAAAACAGAAGAAGTAACCGAAGCTGTCGAAGCGGCTGAAGAAATCTCCGAAGAAGCAGCACATGCATCGTCAGAGGAGGCGGAGGTTGTGGTAACCGAAGAAACAGCACAAGAGGCGACTGAAGCCGCAGCCGAAGCCGCAACTGAAGCCGCGGAGGAAACCGAAGCCGATGAAGCAGCTCCTGAAGAAGAGGCTGAAGAAACCGCTGAAGCGGCGGCTGAAGAAGATCCTGGTACTCCCGTCCAGGTGTCTACCGCTTACGGAGATGTAATCGGTCTGGAAAAAGACGGCGTACAGGTATTCTATGGTGTCCCCTATGGTGCTGTTCCTGCCGGAGATCTTCGCTGGCAGGCTCCTGCCGACCCGGAAAGCTGGGACGAGCCGCTCGACTGTACTCAGGTTCATGAAGTCGCGATGCAGTATTCAACAGACAGCGATACCGGCATCACCTCGGCAATCGGCACTGAGGACTGCCTGAATCTGGCTGTCTATACTACCCCTTCCGCAGAAAACCTCCCTGTCCTGGTATATATTCATGGCGGGAATAATCAGTCCGGCAATACTGAGGAAGTGATGGGAACACAGATCGTCACCCGCGATGACTGCGTCTATGTATCTCTCAGCTACCGTCTGGGACTGTTGGGATTCAACTGCCTGCCGGCCCTGCTTACAGAAGAAGGCTCCACCGGTAACTTCACTCTGCTCGACATCTCCAAAGCTCTGGGCTGGATCAAAGAGAATATTGCCGCCTTCGGCGGAGATCCGGAAAACATAACCGTCTCAGGTTTTTCCGCCGGCGGACGCGATGTCATGGCCATGCTGATCAGTCCTTTGTTTGAAGGACAGTTCCAGAAAGCGATTGCCTTCTCCGGCGGCATGACCACAGCCGATCTCGAAATGAGCCAGAACCAGATTGCTTCCTTCCTGGCACCTCTTGCAGTGGAAGACGGCAAAGCAGATGACGAAGATTCCGCCAGAGAATGGCTTCTGAAGCCTGATGAAGAAGTCCGGGAATACCTGTATTCCATCGAAAGCGAAAGACTGGCTTCCCTGGTCGGAAACGCGAGCATCCGTATGGCGGCTTTCCCCCATCTTTATGAAGATGACATTGTCCTTCCCAAAGAAGGATTTGACACAGAAAATTACAACAGCGTTCCTGTGATGATGCTGACAGGGAGCACAGAGTTCAGCTTCTTCAACAATTTTGACGGTTCCTATTTTGCTCCGGACTGGATGGCTTTTGATGAGGATACACAGGCAGCCGGAAATGCCTTCGGCAACAAATACGGCTCTGACATGTATCGGATTTTCAACACGCAGATGAGCGCTGAAGCAATGTTTGACAAATATGATGCTCCCATCTATGAGTGCCAGGTAAACTATGGATCGGACGAAAGCGCTTATCCTATCGACATGTTCGGTTCCTTCCACGGTATTTTTGTCCCCATGCTTTCTGATATCAACGGCTATGGCTTCTATGATTTCAGTGAACCTGGTTATCAGGATATGGGTGAAAAATATAACGCATACCTGAAGAACTTCCTCTATACAGGTGATCCCAACGGGGAAGGACTGGAGGAATGGCCTGCATGGGAACCGGAAGAAAAATCCACCCAGATCTTTGACGCTGTCGATGGTGCTGCCTCTGTCAGGACGGAAAACGTCTACAAGACATACGATGAGATCATGGACGAAATGGATGCGGATGATTCCATCCCGGATGACGCCAAGGCTTATGTGATCGCCAACTCCATGAGAGGACGCTGGTTCTCCGATGCTCTGGACAGCCGTTATGGAAATGAGAGTCTCTGGAAATAATGCAGGCTTCCTAACCTCTTATCCGGGTGATGTGCAGAAGCACCAGGATATCCTTTTCGTGCTCCCCGTATAGCAGCGATCAGACATAGATGGCTGACCGGAGGATGAGGAAGAAAAGCGATGAAAGATTTGGTATTACTGTTTTGTAATGTTTCCTTCACAGTCTGTGCAATCATTTCTGCTTATTTTTATGGGGACTGCGTAGAACGTCTCCTTGAAAAAGACAGACGGTGGATCAACAGCCTGCTTGGCTCTCTTTCGATCATGCTGCTTCTGACCCTGATCTATACCTGGCTGCCCGGCAGGATTGGCTGTGAAGTGACATTGATCGACGAAGAGCTTATCACACTGAAAGATGGAGCTCTGTTTCAGAATCTTGCGCTCATGTGTATCGCACAGGCCTTCTCCATCGTGCTGATAGTCGCAAAGCATCTATGGGCGGTCATCCGGCGGAAGCAGAAATTCAGTTTTCTCTTTATCGCAGTAGAGTGCCTCTTTGCCGCAGCGTTTGTCACAGCAGCCGTTTATCTTGCGCAGAACGATACGGTTATCCCCTTCAAGGGAGATGCAGGAACTGCATATATCGTCACAGGTCTGATCGCAGCAGCCGGTATCCTGTTCTTTTTATGGCCGTCGGACAGCGGGAACGAAAAGGATAAATCTTCTGCTCAATCCGGTAGAAAATCAAAGGCCCGGAGGGAAACGGTTTCTCAGGAAGATCTTGTCCGGTTTGCGCAGCTTCTGGAGAAAAATAATCAGATGACACAAGCCGGCGATTACGCGGCCCTGATTCCTCTGCTGACAGAAGCCACCGGATGGAAAGTAGGAACAGAGAAGAAAGTCCGGATCTGGAATTACCTGGGAATGGCCTATGAACAGATCGGTTCAGAAGAAAGGGCGGAAGAATGCTACCGGACAGCAATGAAGATGGCAAAATAGCAGCGTAAACACGGTGGTACCGTGTACCTTTACGAATCTGTTACGGATTTAATATTTTTTCAAAGGTACACGGTACCTCCTATGGTAACAGTGATTTAGGTGGTTCTCACCAAGCTGGCGTACCATCATCTGAAA
>CACZQU010000223.1 GCA_902783305.1 uncultured Lachnospiraceae bacterium
AGGAATATTTCAGCTACGCTCCTTACTCGGAATCCATGATTTTCTCGCAGTTTCTGGAAATCCTGGTTCTGATCGGCCGGAATCATAAAGCCTTCATCGGCCAGAATATGACACCGGTAAACTCCCGGCAGAAAGAATACGCGGATAAATTCCGGTATGTGACCAGCTATGTGGAAGAGCATTTTGCGGAGGATATCTCCCTCGATCAGATCGCGGATATGGCAGGTTTTTCCAAATACCATTTTTCCCGGCTGTTCAGGCAGTATACCGATATGTCTTTTTACCGGTACCTGAACCAGAAAAGAATTGACCACGCGCGGACACTGCTGGCCAACCCCTCCCTGACGGTGATCGAGGTTGCCCTGCAGTCCGGCTTTTCCAGCCTGTCCGCGTTTCTGAGAATGTTCAAGCAGATTAACCAGTGTACCCCTACCGAATTCAGAAACATGTACAAATGGGAATGACGATTCACGACAGTGAATCGTCATTCGTAAGAGTCTTCAATCCGTACCTGTCCGGCTCTTCCCCTTGAGCAGCATTTCCTGCGTCCGGCGCATCTGCTCCTCCCGGCAGTAATACTCTCTGATCGGGCACCTGGAAAAAGGAGTACATCGGGGCAGGAACGGGCAGTCTGTGCACTTCTGACGCACTTCTCCCACCTCCATATAGGAAGCCAGGATCTTAGGAAGGGTGACGCCGTCCGCGACATTTCCAAAGGAGGTTCCGGGCTCGCAGAAGCTGCAGGCATATAAATCCCCTGTCGGGGCGATGACGACATTTCCCTCCGGGTTATCCGCCATGCAATGGTTGACGCAGAAGCCCGCAGCGTGCCTGGGCCTTGAAGGCAGAAAGCCATTCTCCCGTATCCACCGGTCTGCCTGCTCCAGCCGCCGCAGCAGCGGCCGGCAGGTGCTGCTTTGAAGCGATGCATGCAAAGGCGCAAAGACCACGGACAGCTCTTCTTTTTTTTCGATGATCCGGCTCAGATCCGCAAGAAATTCCGGGATGTCATCCATGTTTTCTTCGTCCACATTGCATCGGATATTCACCCGTATTCCCCGCTTCATCAGCCGGTTCACATTTTCCATGACCCGCCGGTACGTGTCGTCGTAATGATAATAGTTCTTTCTCCGGAAGTATTCTTCTCCGGCGCAGTCCATGGAAACCTTGACGCTCTTCATGTGCCAGGATCCGGCCATCCGCTGCGCGGCGGCATCCGTAATCAGGCTTCCGTTTGTCGTCATCACGGACGTAAACGGTACCTTGCCGTTTTCCAGTCCTGCACAGATCCGGTCGATGACCCGGGAAGCCAGCAAGGGCTCCCCTCCGAACCATTTCAGGTGAAGCGTCGTATCCTTTCGCCGGCTGGCCAGAAGGAAGGAAATGGTTTTTTCGACGGTTTTCTCATCCATCCCGGTCCGGGGAAGTCCCTCTTCAAAGCAATAGCTGCATCTGGCGTTGCAGCTCCAGGTCGGCAGGATCGTATATCCCGAATATCCCGGTTTCCGGGCACAGAGTCTGTGCAGCCGGTACAGATCCAGGTAAAAAGCTGTCTCATCCCTGCTCCCGGGAACCAGGAAATAATTCTGCATCAGGCTGTACAGCTCCGGATCCTCCTGAATCTGATCCGCGGTAAACCGGGAATCCGGATGAACGATGATTTCCGGCTCCACGTATTGCAAGGTGAGAGTGTTGTACAGGCGGCACGCCTTGAGTCCCATCCTCTGCCCCGTTTCCGGTAAGGGGGAAGCAGGCGATGAATCGTCTGCCTTGCCGTCCTCCGACCAGACAATAAACTGCGACCACCGGTATGACTGTCCCGGGGAAAGGGTCTGCTTTTTCAGCAGCCTTTCCAGGGAAGGAATCCTGGGCCAGATCTCTTTCATGACAAATTACCCCTGTAGATGATTATTGCGTAAACGATTTTCGGGAGAAAAAAGGCCGCAGCCCAGGACCATATCAGGTCCTGACTGCGGCCGATCCTGATCAGTCGTCGCCGCCAAACAGATCACTCCTGCCGGCATCCTCGCCCGGTCTTCCGCCGCAGCTGCTGGTCAGAATGATATCCTCGGTATCGATCTGCAGGATTTCCACTGATGGCTGTTCATATTTTTCTTTCATTTCAATTCCTCCTCATGGATGATTGCAATACCAAAATGCCTCCGGCGGATTGTTCCGCGCTTACGATAAGTGATCTGACTCCAACGGATTGTTCCGCGCTTTGCGCTCTCACCATCCTGGAGTCATAAGCTCCTTCAGTCAAAGATTTCCGGCAGTTCCGTCTCCGGATCGCTTCCGCCGGAAACGTATCCGGTCTGTTCCTCCGTCAGCTGCTGCTTCTCCTGACCGTTTCCTGCCTGATCCGGTCCTTCGGGTTCCTGGGTAAAACCATTCCAATAATTATCGCTCATTTTTTCTTTCTCCACTTTCCAGAAAACAATCTGACTCCTGCGGACTGTTCCGCGCTTAGCGCCCCCGGATCCCGGAGTCATTCATCATCGGTTACGGTTCAGCTCTGACGGAAGGCCATGGTCTTCTGATAATAATAGTAAAGCGCCATGACCGAGTCCTTTGCCTCTTTGTTGCCGGCATAGTTTTTGGAGTTCAGCAGACTCCTGACATAAGCCAGCACGGAAATCTGAATCGTAAAGCTCCCTCCTGCGTTTCCGGTAACGGTGATGGTATCGGCAAGCTGTGATGCATTGATCCCCTCGATATCCAGCCGGTAGCTTCCATCCACCATTCTGACTGCCCGGAAGGTATTCCCGTTCATCACGGCGGAGGCGCTGAGTGACACATTGTTCTTCACATTCAGGTAAAGCGTCACCGCCGTCTCCGAGTTCAGCCTGACGCTGAAATACACCTTGCCCAGGCTGGAGGATCCTGCGTCCACAGACAGCCTGTAATTGTCCACGGCAGCCTTGACCGCATTTTCATCATAGGACGAGGCATAATGGGTCGGCATCGTTGTATAATCCACCCCGTATCTCCACCCGTTGTAATCCGCCATAAAGGGCTGCGTGAAGTGCCCATAATCCGCCATCGCCCTGACCAGACTGATCGTCGCGGTATTGTACGAGGAGGAATGCAGCTCGAAATACCTGATGTACCTGTCCACAGAATACTCCTGCCGGATCGTCTGGCTTCCTCCGTCCCCGTAATGGAAAACAGCCTCGATGGTCTCTGCCATCATGAGCGCATCCACATAGACGGTGTAGAGCTTGCGCCCGTCATCGGAATCCCTGGCATCCCGGGTATATACGCGGCTCGAATTGCCATGGACGGTAAAATCCATGTAGCTTCCCGGACTCTTTTCCGTGTCCTGGAAATCAATGCCAAAGGTAACGCCGATCTGCCCTGTCAGCACCAGAGAGTGGCCTTTGAAAACCGGCTTTCCCTTCCAGTTTGCGGTTACCGTGAGATCCCGATCTGCCTTGACGGGGGTTCCGGCCGCCTTTTTCCCTTCAACCGTGCTCACCGTCCATCCGTCAAAGGCAAAGTTCACACGGGTGAAGCCGCATTCCGGAAGCTTGTATTCCTCACCCTTGTCTACATATACCGGGTTCATGGTTCCTTTCGCGTCCTCATGTCCCTTTTCAAAGGTGATCCTGACCTGCTGCTTCCATTTCGCCTCAGCCGTCGTATTGCCGCTTACGGAAATGGATACCCCTGGTTTTTTCGTGGACCAGTTCACTTCCCAGCCATCAAACTTATAGCCTGAGCGTGTCCATGGGCAGGAAGGCAGGGTATAGGAGCCGTTTTCGGATTTTTTATGGGGGACGCTATGGCTTTCCGACCTGCCGTCACCCGATTTCAGCGTCACGGTATAGGGATCCACCGTCTTCATGCTGGTGAAGGTCTGCCCGTTTTTTGTCGCCGTCGCATAGTAGTAATAGGTATACAGGATCAGCGAAGGCGTAGAGACCGTTCCTTCTTCCTTACAGGTATCTCCGCATTGGGGGCAGTTCAGATAGACGCTGGCTTTGGTGTAATTACTGTTCCATTCCCAGGCCAGCTCCTGGTAGGTATGCTTGCATTTTTTCTTTTCCTGCTCTTCATCCTTGCTGGGATCGCTGTCGCCGCCGTCCAGGCTTGTAGAGCCCGCTGCTGCGGCTGCTCCGGCCGCTGCTCCTCCGGCCGCGCTTCCGCCAAAGAGGTTAAAGCCGATGTAAGCAAGGCCTCCGATGATTCCTCCGATGATCGCTACTCCGGCCAGATCCTTCAGCCAGGTGTTGTCACGCTTGCCTTGATCATTTGCGTTGTTCTTGACCTTGTTGTCTCCTTCAAACTCGACCTTACCGCCTTTTTCCACATAGATACCGCCGCCCTCGATTCCTGCGGTATTCTTTTCGATCAGAACACCGTTGAGCCGCAGCACCGCATCTATGGAAACATAGCAGCCTCCGCCTCTTGATTCCGCACGGCCATGGGTGATCCGGCTCTTTGTCTTCGCATCGTCCTCATAGACCTTGCCGCAGATCAAAGCGCGGCTTCCCGGAGACAGGAAAATCCCGCCGCCGGTGTTTGCGTGGTTGCCATAAAGGAAGACCTCGGTAAGGGTCAGGGAGGCAGCATTTCCCAGACAGAAGGCTCCGCCGTTTCCGGTATGGTATCCTCCTGTAATAACGTCCTGAGCTTCGTCGGAGCCAGCGGCTGCCGCCGCATCTTCCCCCAGTTCCTCCAGCCCGGTTTTCACCTTTCCGCCGCCCGTGACATTCAGCGTCCCCTCCACCAGGAAGACAAAGCCGTCTGCAGCGGCGCTTTCCTGATGGCGGTCCACCACGTATCCGTTCAGGTTCAGCGAAGAGCTGACTCCGGCCGGAATCGTCATATAGGAATCCGTTTCTCCCGCGGTAATGCTGTTGTACAGATTGACCGTTTCTCCCGCGGCAAGGCGTGTCGAAACCCCCTCCCAGGTGGAGGTCCATTTCGCCGCAAATACCGTCTGCTCTTCGGTCAGTGTCGCCGTCTCTCCCGGCAGATATGAAGCAGACGCGGTGTACCAGACAAGCGTCATGCCGTCTTCCGGAGCCTCAAAGCCCTCCACGGTATCGGGAAGAGTATAGCGGATACCGCTCTTCCGCGTCGTTTTTTCTCCTGTTCCGTTTCCGGGAAGCAGCACAACCGTCCATTTTTCCCCGGTCGTCGTATCCGTATAGGTTTCACCCTCATACTCCGCAGACGCTGTATACAGGATCTCTTCCTCCTGCTCCTTCCAGGTCACCGGTACGTCCTTCAGCTCATGGGTTTCCCCGCAGATATCGGATCTCACGCACCGAAGGGTCAGGACAGCCGTCGAATAATCCTCCGCCCATTCTGTTTTCTCCGGATCCACTTCAAATTCATGGGCATCCGTATATTCGACAAGGTAACGGTTTTCGCCCGTTCCCTGCTCACCGGCAGGCAGAAGGGAAGCATGCGTCACATAAACCGTCAGTCCTGCCGGTCCTTCCGCATCGCTGTACCCGTCGAAGGCTCCCGGATCGACCGTCACCGGTTTTTCCGCTCCCAGGACCAGGCTCTCAAGCGTTGCCCGGTTGTCGGCGAAGGATCTGCTTCCGATCCTTGTCAGATTTTCTGTATTTCCCGTCAGCTCCTTTATTCCTGAGCCGGCAAAAGCATTGGCATTCACCGCCCCGATGCTTTCAGAGACAACTACGCCAAAGCCGCTGCTTTGGTAAAACCTGCCGTCCGCGCCCGCTTCCCCGCTGCCGATTGCCGTGATCTCCACAGCATTACCCGCTTCGTCTGTGTAATACTTCGGAGTCAGGATAACAAAGCCTTCCGGCAAAGCATCCAGGCCGTACAATGTCGTAAGCGCCGATTCAGCGGGATTCTCCTGCGTACCGGAATTTCCGTCATCCCGGCTGTCAGGCTCCTCCTGCCGCTCACCTGTATCTTCCCGTTCCTCTGCGTCCCCAGGCTCCTGTGCTTTCTCCCGATCCTCCTCCCGGGATTCATCATTTTCCTCCCCGGAGGTTTCTTCCACGATCTGCATGGTTTTTTCCGGTCCGGTATACCGGACTGCCTGATTCCCATCGAATTCAAACCAGGAAAAAGCCAGCTCCGCCTGGGTGGCAGGCTCACCTACAGAGCCGTCCTCCGCTTCCAGGAAGCGGTATAACGTATCTTCGATAACGATCTCGATATGCTCACGGATCCCATAAAGATATCCGCCGTCCTTTGCCGAAATGGCAGGCTCGGATTCCGGAACCTTTACCCACTCTTCCTCAACGGCAACCGTATCCGTGTACTCCACCGGATCTGTGCCGTCCTCCGGGTTTCTGACCACCTTCGCGGTAAAGGTAAACGCACCCAGCGTCCCGTCGTAGACGGGACCAGTGATCTCTCCGTCCTCCTCCCACACGACTTCGCCGCAGTCTTTACAGGCCATCCGCGCGGCTGCCTTGTGATATCCTTCCCAGGTCCAGCTGATCTGTGCATCATGGCTTTCCTTCAAGGCCACAGAGCTGCCCTGCATACAGATGACCTTGTCCGGATCTGTCGAATAGAAATGGACTCCCGGGGCTTCATCCGGGTGATACTCCCCATAGCCTGTCACGGCTTCCTCCATATGGGATCCCTTCACGGAAAGCGGCAGCCGTACGCCGTCCTCCAGCGCTCCGGTCAGATGAAGGACACTGGCGGGATTCCAGAGGCACAGATCCGCAGTTGCGGGATCTGTCGCAGAAGAATTGCCATAAATTTCAGGATGTCCGTACAGATTGACGGTCGCGCTGTCTGCCGCCAGTCCGCCACATACCCAGCCCTCATTCATGGCTATCATGCCGCCGCCAAGCTCCACCGTTCCTCCCGCTGCCACGAGTCCGCCGCCTTCGGCTCCCCTGTCGGTTTTATTTCCGATGATCTCACCGCCGGTGATGCAGACAGATCCTGATTCCACATAAATTCCGGCACCGTTGTAGCCGGAAGTATTTTCCGAAACCCTTCCGCCGCTCATCTGCAGATTCCCGTTCCGGACAAAGATTCCTCCGCCCCATTTCGCGTAGTTTCCGTCAATCCTGCTGCCTCGCAGCTCAGCCGTACCGCCCTCCAGCAGCAGACCGCCGCCCTCGCCGCCGCTGAAATTGTCCGAGATACTGCCCCCTGTCATGACAAAGCTGCCGTTATGAAGGTGCACGCCTCCGCCGCCGCGGAAGGACTGGTTGCCGCTGATCTCCCCGCTCTCCAGGGTCAGGCTGCCTTCCTCTACATAAATGCCTCCGGCTTTTTCTCCGTCACCTCCGGTGATCCTTCCGCCGCCGGCACTGTCCCGGATGACCAGGATACCGTTCTCTATATGGATCGCATGCCCCCAGGAGCTGCCTGAGCTGCCTGCTTTCCGGTTCAGGGTATGACCGTTCAGGTCCAGGACAACCGCTTCACGGTCGGTAAAGGTTTTGAATTCCAGCGCTTCGTCGCCCTGGCTCTCGTCCGCCTCAAGATCCATATACAGACAGACCAGGTTTTCGTATTCACCGGTTTCCTCGTTGAAAACCCAGTCTCCAAATCCGTTCAGCGCTCTCTCCAGCTCCTTCCAGGATCGGATAATCCGGGTTCTGGGCTGCTCCTCCTCCGGCGCCAAAACGGTGTCCGTATACTCTACGCCGTTAATCTGTGCTGACGCGATATAAACCAGCTTTTCCCCGTTTTCATCGGGAACCGGTCCTCTCACTTCGGCTTCCACCATATCGCTTAAGGCTCTGCCGCAATGAATGCAGCGCAGGGAGACAGCAGCGCTGGTTGTCTGGTTCCAGCTCCAGACCGCCTCTGCCTCGTGGGTCTCGCGGAAAGCAACCTCACCGTTTTCCAGACAGGTGATTTTTCCCTCCGGGTTCCGGAAATACAGATCCTCCATTCCCTCCGGATGATACGATGCATATCCTGTGGTGATCACCGGTGAATGCGTGTCCGATACACTGACCAGATAAGGGGAATCGATGCTCAGACTTCCGGTTACCGTCAGCACGGTATCTTCCTGGTCGAGATAAAAGACATCCTCCCCGGCCATAACCTTGCTGCCGCCGGGAATGCGGCAGGTTCCTCCCCGAAGACACACACCGCTTCCGTAAGACGCGGTATTCCCGCTGATCATGGTTCCTTCCAGCAGGCTCACAATCCCATTATCCTGGAAAATCCCGCCGCCGTGAGTTGCCTGGTTATTTTCGATATCGCTTTCTGACGAAGCGAGGTTTCCGCTCCCCGACACAAAAACACCGCCGCCCCGGATCGCCTGGTTTCCGGATACGGTGACACCTTCCAGAATAACCATGCCGGAGCCGTTGATCCACAACGCCCCGCCGTAAATGGCGCAGCCTCCGGTAAGCCATCCTTCACCGCCCTGACCCAGGAGCACCAGTGTTCCGTCTTCTACATGAATCACACTTCCGTCTCCAAGCGGATTAATGGCATCTCCCAGTCCCCGGTCTATCGTGTGACCATTCAGGTCAAGGATTACCGCTCTTTTCGCAAAGGAAAACAAAAGCTCTGAATCGCCGGGCTCCGCCGTGATATTTTCTCCCAGCTGAAGGTAATACACTCTCCCCTTGAAGACTGCATCAGAATATGTCCTGGCTTCCCCGTAGCTGTCCGGAGCGTCAAACGCAGCCTGCAGCTCTGCCCAGGAACGGATCGGAGCAGCCGTCCGGGCACCCACCATCGCCAGCTCATCCTCCGAAGAGCCCTCTCCTGGCTCAGTCTCGAAAACGAAAGGCACGGATGAATCCTCCCCGGAGTCCGTAAATTCCGTCACCTCATCCAGATCCCCGTTTTCCGGCTGATCTTCATAGACCGTTTCCTCTGCTTCCGGGCTGGCCCCATCCGGCCCGGGATCCTCATCATCTGCTGTCTCTTCATATGGAGTCTGGTCCGGATCCGTTACAGAAGGATCTTCGTATACCGTCTCCTCCGCCTGTGAGGCTCCCGGAACTTCCTCCGGGATCCCCTCTTCCGGGATCTCCGGTTCAACGTATTCTGTTTCTTCTGTTTCAGGGGGATTCTCTCCTTCAGTGACGTATTCCGGTTTCTCCGGAAGCTCCTGTGAATCTCCTTCTGTCTGCATTTCCGGGTCCACCGAACCCCATTCGTCATCTATGCCGGCCGGCTCTTCTGTCACGTATTCCAGCGACTGGAAATCCTCCGCAGATACGGGGATCGTCGTTGTATTGGCAATCAGTGCCGCAGACAGCACAACGGACAGAGCCTGCCGGATCATCTGTAATGATTTTTTCAACTTCTTCTTTACCATTCTGGTTACCTTTACCTTTCAGGCCGTCTGAGACAAGTGGTCTGGTTACCATTCTGTAATAGTAACATGGTCTGAAACACTCCCGGCGGTTGGATACGGTACTATTTCTGTCTGATATTTTTTGCCCTGCCGCTTCCTTCATCCTGGAAAATCTGGTCCAGAAGAGTATGATACGCCATGTGCAAAGGTGGTATTGCCGGGGTAATCAGCAGTGATTCCGGCAGCTTCACCCAGGTGAGCAGCGGGAAAAGACACAGATATTTCAGCCTGTATTGCATCCATTCCTGCACCACCCTGGAAGCAGGTATGCTCTTCCCCCGCGGGGCAGGAGTGAGAGATACACCTGGTGTCGGAGACAGTCCCGGCGTCGGAGTCAATCCCGGTGTCGGAGTCAATCCTCGTACCGGAGCTAATCCCGGTGTCACAGATATTCGCGGTGCCGGGGTGATACTGATGACCACTCTCGGCGTAACCGTCGGAGTAGGCCTGATGGTGGTTCTCGAAGAAGAACCGGAGCCGGAGGATACGCCCGACGAGGAGGTGCCTGTGGAAGGATAACCGGAGCTGTAATTTGAGCTCCCCCCCGAAGTCCCGCCTGAGCTGGTATTCGTGCCTGTGCCGGACGAACCTGAACCGCTCGTACCTGAGGTATTTCCTCCTGCAGAGCTGCCCTGAGAGCCTGAAGAACCCCCTGTATTGTCATCACCGGATTCCTCCTCATCATCGTAAATCAGCAGTCCGGGAAGTTCATTGTCATATCGTTCTCCTTCGTATTCCGCTTTTACCGCAAAGCCCGTGTGTATCCCTGACACCAGTCCTGACGCAGGCAGAATAAGTGCCAGAAGCAGGCAGATATATTTCCGCTGTTTCAAACGCTTCAAAGGGGGCCTCCTTTCCGCAGGTTTTGCTGCAATGCTCCACTTGCGGGCAAGCCCGCAGTGAAGCATACCTTTTTGCACTGAAGTCATCGATTACTGTCCGGCAGCCGGTATCGTACAAGTTTACGGTTGCAAAGCCCTGCGAATCTAAACCAGCGGAACCGTGACACAGCTGAGTATCGGTTTTTTGCCTGTGAGGAAGACGCTTCTGTCGTCCGGCTGGGATGTCCCGGTATAGATTTCAAACTGATCCTGGTCAAAAATCTTCTGTCCGTCCTCATTGACGACCATGAACGCCTCCGCGGGAAGAGGAATCACCACCTCTGCCTTCTCATGCGGCGAAAGTCTGACTCTCCTGAAGCCGAAAAGCTGCGGATTGGGAACGGCGAAAGGAGACCTGGTGTTTCTGACATACACCTGGATGACATCCGAAGAGATCCGGTCCGAACGGTTCTCCACTTTTGCCGTTACCTGAGCCTTCAGCCCCTCCTCCGGAGTCCTCCCGCAGGTGAAGCCGGCGTCCGTCACACACACGTCCCCATAGGTCAGGCCATATCCGAAAGGAAACTGAGCCTCCTCCTCCATATAGCGATAGGTTCTGCCCTTCATGGAATAATCCGTAAACGCGGGAAGGGAGGAGAGATTCTGATAAAACGTGAGAGGAAGCTTTCCTCCTGGTTCCTCTTCTCCGAAAAGAACCCTGGCAAAAGCTTTTCCGCCCATCGCACCCGGATACCAGAGCATCATCACGGCATCGAAATGCTCCGCGGCATAAGACAGATCGATATCGCTTCCCGCCATCAGACACAGAATCACCGGCTTGCCGGCCGCAGCCACTGTCTCCATAAGCTCGGTCTGCACCTGCGGAAGCTGCAGTCCCTCCTTGTCTCCTGAAGCGTAGCTGTTTCCGGTATCCCCTTCCTCTCCTTCCAGGGTTTCGTCCAGGCCGACGCACAAGAGTACAATGTCGCTGTTTTCTGCCACAACAGCCGCTTCCGCCAGACGATCCTGCACAGCGGCAAGATGCTCGGTACGGTCACGGAACAGATCACAGCCTATGGAGGTCAGGACGCGTACTTTCCCGTCCAGATAATCCTGAATTCCTTCCTGAATGGTCACATAGCGTGAGGCGGTTCCATGGTAATTCCCCACCAGAGCTTCCCTGCTGTCCGCGTTGGGGCCAATGATGCCGATGGTGTGGAGCTTATCGGCATTCAACGGCAGTATCCCGTTATTCTTAAGCAGAACGAAGCTTTCTGCCGCCGCTTTTTCCGCCAGAGCGAGATGCTCCGGGCATTCGACCCGGGTATACGGAATCGAATCATATTCGCTGCCGTCAAACAGTCCGAGCATAAACCGGCAGGTAAACAGCCGGACAGCTGCTTCGGTGATCGTTTCCTCGGAAACCATCCCCTTCTCATACGCCTTCAGCACATACTGATAGGTGCTGCCGCAGTTCAGGTCGCAGCCGGTATTGATCGCAAGCGCAGCAGACTCCACCGGTGTGCTGGTGATCATATGGTTTTCATGAAAATCTCTGATTGCCCAGCAGTCCGAAAGAAAATGACCCTGAAATCCCCATTCTCCTCTCAGGATTTCCTGAAGGACAGTGCTCGCGCAGGCGGCCTCCCCGTTTACCCTGTTGTAGGCTCCCATGACCGCTTCCACGCCGGCTTCCTTCACCAGACCCTCAAAAGCAGGTAGATAGGTCTCCCACAGATCCTTCTTCGACACTTCGGCGTCAAAATGGTGCCTGTCCGCTTCCGGACCGGAATGAACCGCGAAATGCTTGGCGCAGGCGGCAGCCTTCATTGTCTCTCCATCCCCCTGCAGCCCTTTCACAAAAGCGACGCCGAGGGATTTCGTCAGGAAAGGATCCTCCCCATAGGTTTCATGGCCGCGTCCCCAGCGGGGATCCCGGAAAATATTGACATTGGGTGACCAGAACGTCAGCCCCTTATAAATACCTCTGTCTCCGTGAGAGGAATACGCATTATATTTCGCCCGGCCTTCCTCGGCTATGACAGAGGAAATCTCCCAGGCCAGCTCCGGGTCGAAGGTTGCGCCAATTCCGATTGCCTGGGGAAATACCGTTGCCTGCCCTGCCCTGGCGACACCATGCAGGCCTTCTCCCCACCAGTTATAGTCCGGAATGCCAAGCCTTTTGATCGCAGGAGCGTCGTACCTGAGCTGGCTGGCCTTCTCTTCTATTGTCATTTTGCTGACCAATTCTTCCGCTTTTTTTCTGGCCTCTTCTCTTTTCATCTCATATCCTCATTATGAAACCGGTGACAGGGAATTCTGTAACTGTATGTCCGGCTGAACAATGATGAAATCTCATCCCTGTTCATAAAAGCCCTGTGGCATTATACCGCAAGGCTTTTTTTCATCAGGACATCTGGTCATTCTGTATTTTTTCGTTATGGTTCAGCCAGACAGCAACCTTATTCCTGGTATAGTCGTTTCCGTGTTTATGCAAACGGTATATCGCAATTGGTTTGCCCAGCTCATCGGCGCCCTGTTTCCGATCTGAAACAGTAGTTTATCAGGTTACGGTTACGGTTCAGCCTGCATAGAACTCCGTTGTGGTAGGATTCGCCTGAATCAGAACAGAGCTCTGATTGTACACATCCAGCAGCTCGTCGCAGACAGCATGAACCTGATCCAGTGTCGTGTCACTCAGGTAGATAACCAGTGTGTACTCCTGGCACGGTCTCCCGGAATCGTCAGTCCAGCCGCCCTCAGCTTCCTGAATCGTATATCCGCCAAAGTATTCAATCAGGATTCCCTTCAAGGTCTCCTTCGCTTCATCCGGAGAAAATACCGGCTCATTCGTCTCCTGGTCATTCGTCCCCAGATACAGCACATACTGGATATCCTCATCGGTCGTTTCGGTCTGGGCCACTTCTGCGGTCTCTTCTGCCTGAGCCGCTTCTTCCGCTTCTGCCGCTGCTTCCGGCTCTGCGGCTTCTTCCGCTGCTTCCGGCTCTGCGGCTTCTTCTGCTGCTTCCGGCTCTGCGGCTTCTTCAGCTTCCGCTTCTTCTGCAGCTGCTTCAAGCTCTTCGGCTGCTTCAGCTGCTTCCGGCTCCTCAGCTTCCCCAGTTTCTTCGGTCTGCGCAGGTGTCCTGTCGTCCGCAAGCTCCT
>CACZQU010000224.1 GCA_902783305.1 uncultured Lachnospiraceae bacterium
CCAACATGCAAGCGTCTGTTTGGAAAACTATTACGAACAGACCCTGCTTGCCAAGTACTGAAGAAGCCAAAAACGACTCTCTTGATGCTTAGAACCGTCAACATATGGATCTGGTTAGGAATTTGTCTTGAAAAAGTGCATGATTTTGTGTATAATTCAAAATGTTGAATTGTATCCTGATGGGCCTGCAGGATTAGATGATATTTCAGGTTACTACAGCAACGCCAACTTTGTTTTTGAGAACAGGGGGTTGTCATGGCAGTCAGTTATAATAAGCTCTGGAACCTTGTGAGACAGAACAAAATGAAAAAAGGTGAACTCGCCAGAGCAGCAGAAATCAGTAGCTATTGGATGTCCAAGTTGAACAAGGATGAACCAGTACAGATGGAAGTAATGCTTCGCCTGTGCAAGGTATTCCATTGTGATATTGGGGATTTGATGGAAGTCATTGAAGAAGAATAACCGTTTGGAGGAAGATATATGCAGTTCAATGAGCTTCAGAAACAGACTAATACGAATATTCAAGAAAAGGCCAACCTGATTTGGGAGAGCGCTACTCACCTTGTCGGCCTTTTCAAGCCCCATGAGTACGGCAAGGTTATTCTTCCCTTGACCGTTCTTAAACGTTTTGACGATGCCCTTGCCCCTACCAAACAAGCGGTTCTCGATATGAAGAAGAAACTGGACGCTGCCGGAGCAAACGAACAGTTGATTGAGGGTGCTCTGACGCGCACTTCTGGCTATGCTTTCTATAACACCAGCAAGTTCGATTTCCAGAAGCTTCTTGCAGATCCCGATAATATCGCAGACAACTTCGACGATTATCTCAAAGGGTTTTCGGCAAACGTCGCTGATATAATCTCCCGTTTTGAATTTGCCAACACCGTCGGAACAATGGTCGAGGGTGGAGTCCTGTTCGTTATGATTCAGGAGTTTAACTCAGCGAAGGCTGATATGTCTCCGAAGAAGATTACGTCTGCCGACATGGGCTATATCTTTGAGGAATTGATCCGGAAGTTCTCCGAGTCCTACGACGAACAAGCAGGAGCGCACTTCACCAGCCGCGATGTCATCTATTTGATGACTGATCTCTTGATCTCTCCCGAAAAGGAAGAAATCAAAGAAAACGGCTGTACGAAAACTGCTTACGATATGGCAATGGGCACTTCTCAGATGCTGGGATGTCTGACTGAACGGCTGCAAGCTTTGAGCGAAGATGCTGTGTTGACATGCTTCGGACAGGAGTTCAACCCCGAAACCTATGCGATTGCTAAATCCGATATGCTCATCAAGGGGGGCAACGCCTCCGGCATGATGTACGGAGATACCTTAAGCCAGGACAAGTTCTCTGGTTATGAGTTTGACTATATCATCTCCAATCCGCCCTTTGGCATTGACTGGAAGCGCGAGCGCACCGAAGTGGAAGCCGAGGCGAAGAAGGGTTATGACGGTCGTTTCGGTCCCGGCCTTCCTGCTATCTCCGATGGACAGATGCTCTTCATGCTCAACGGTGTGAAGAAGCTTAAGGAAGGCTCCGGGCGCATGGCGATAGTTCAGAACGGGTCCTCCCTTTTCACTGGTGACGCTGGTAGCGGAGCTTCGGAAATCCGGCGCTATGTGATTGGTGAAGATCTCGTTGACGCGATCATCCAGCTTCCTACAGACCTGTTTTATAACACGGGAATTGCCACGTACATTTGGGTTTTAACCAAAGGAAAAGAAATGCACCGCGCAGGCAAAGTGCAGCTCATTGACGCTTCTAAATGTTTCGTGAAGCGCCGCAAGAATATCGGTAATAAACGCGTTGACCTTGACGAGAACTGCATTAGACTCATCCTGAAAGCTTACGAAGCCTTTGAAGATGGCACATTCACAGAGAATGACTTGACTGTTGAATCCAAGGTCTATGACAATGATTTCTTTGGCTATACGAAAGTTACGGTAGAGACCGCTCTTTGTGACGAAGACGGCAAGCCAACTCTAAAGAAGGGCAAGATGCAGGCCATTAAAGGAGCTTCCGATAGCGAGATTATTCCTTTGCAGGATGATATTGAGGCCTATATAGAGAAGAATGTCTTGCCCTATAATAAGGTAGCATTTCTTGACCGTAGCAAAGACAAGGTTGGCTATGAAATCCCGTTTACACGCTTGTTTTATAAGTTTGTTCCTCCTACTCCTTCCGATGATATCTTTGCAGAAATTAAAGGCTTGGAGGCGGAAGAAACAGAATTGATGAAGGAGCTGTTCGGAAATGCGTGAGACAAAAGACAGCAATATCAAATGGGTCGGAGCAATTCCTTCAACTTGGACTACTGAGTTGGGAAAGCATTTTATGACTTGCTTGGACCGCCCCGTTAGAGAAGATGACGGAGTTATCACCTGTTTCCGAGACGGTGAGGTGACATTGCGATCAAAGCGACGCGAGGAAGGATTCACGGTATCCTTCCAGGAGATCGGATATCAAGGAATAGAACCGGGTGACTTGGTTGTTCATGGTATGGACGGCTTTGCTGGGGCAATCGGCATTTCTGACTCTCGTGGCAAAGCGACGCCTGTTCTTAATGTTTTGGATACGAAACAGGATAAGCGATACATGATGTACGCTCTGAGGAACATGGCATATACCGATGTTTTTCTGGCTTTATCTACAGGAATTAGGGTTAGGTCATGTGATACGAGCTGGAAGAAGCTTCGCTCTTTGGAATATGCACTTCCGCCTCTCGATGAACAGAGGAAGATAGCAGATAAGATTGAACAGAAGAGCAAACAGGTCGATGCCCTGATTGCCAACCAGCAAGCACAGATCGAAAAGCTAAAACAGTATAAGCAGTCCCTCATCACGGAAGTCGTGACAAAGGGGCTTGATCCGGATGCCCCGATGAAGGACAGCGGAGCTGAGTGGTTGGAATCAATTCCACAATCCTGGCAAGTGGCCCCTTTGAAGTCATTGTTTTCTTTCGGGAAAGGACTTCCAATCACAAAGGATAATCTTATCGAGAGTGGAGTCCCTGTAATTAGTTACGGACAGATTCATGCAAAATGGAATAGTGGCGTCACTATTCATGAAGCGCTAAAGAGATTTGTTAGCGAAGAATACATAACAACAAATCCCAATTCCCTTGTGAAGCAAGGAGATTTTATCATGGCGGATACGTCAGAAGATCGTGAGGGATGCGGAAACTGTGCCTATGTTGATACTGATGATCAAATCTTTGCAGGCTATCATACTATCATCTTGAACGCAAATGATATCTCAGATCATAAATACCTTGCATATCTCTTCCGTACTGATGCATGGAGAAGCCAAATTCGCAAACGTGTTTCAGGCGTTAAGTTGTTTAGCATTTCCAGAAGAATACTTGGAGATGTGTCGGTCATTCTCCCACCGGAAGAAGAAGCATTAAGAATGGTATCAATTCTTGATGCTAAATGCTCAAAAGTGGATCGGCTTATTGAAATTAAACAGAAAAAGATTGAAGAATTAAACCTTTACAAAAAATCTCTTATCTACGAATATGTCACGGGCAAGAAAGAGGTCGTTTAATGACAGAGATTCCTATTACCCTTCAATCTGACGAGAATGGCTACTTTGACCGAGAATGTCCTAACGAGAACTGCCTTTACAGGTTCAAAATTAAGCTGAAAGATTGGGAAGACAAGATTTCTGACGATGAAGTTCATTGTCCAATGTGTGGGCATATTGACACCTCGGATAAGTGGTGGACACAAGAACAGCTTGAACAGATTCAAGAGGTTGTAAGTAGTTATGCTCTATCTTATATCCAAAAAGAACTGGACAAATCTTGGAAAAAGGTTGCTCAATCCACACGCAATAACAAGTTCATAAAGATAACTTATAAGCCTGGAAAACGCATTAACTTCATCAACAACCCCATCGGCCAGAGCGAAGAATGGGCTCAAGAGATTACTTGTGAGCATTGTGGAACTCAATACAGCGTAATCGGATCGGCGTACTTTTGCCCCTGCTGCGGATACAATTCTGCGAGTCATGCCTTTGAAGAATCGCTCGACTCAATCTCAAAAATGCTTTCTTCACTTCCACAGATGGAAAGGATGTTTTCAGAATCATATGGGGACGACAAGGCAAATACTATGTGTCGTGGAATGCTGGAAGGAACACTTGGCGACTGCATGTCTGCTTTTCAGAAATTTGCTTCATGCAGATATTCTGAGATATCCGGATCGGTGGTTAGGGTCAATGATTTTCAAATCGTGAAAAAAGGAAGTGACCTATTCAAGGCCGCTACAGGAAAAGGATACGACGATTGGTTGTCTCCTGATGAAATAGATGATTTGAACGTGTTATTTCAGAGAAGGCATCTTTTTGAACATAACAATGGGATGGTTGATCAGCAGTATTTGGATAAGACCCAAGATCCAGAATATGTTGTTGGTCAGCGACTAATAATGCGCGAAGCAGATACGAGAGATCTGATTCGGCTTCTCAAAAAACTCGGTCAAGGAATATTGACGCTTTCCTAATGTCGTCTATCAGACGACCAGATGGTCAGAGATGACCGATAGAATACTTGTAGAACATGAGTAACAAGGAGAACTGAGCTATGCGAATTGATGGCGGCTTTTTCATCAACGATTTCATTAACAAGAATCTCAGACAGTATACGATTCCTGTCTATCAGAGAAACTATGAATGGTCTTCTGAGCAGTGCGAAAAGCTGTTTGGAGATATTATTCAGGCTTATAAGCAGGACCGCCATCATTTTACCGGCTCTGTTGTTTATGAGAAATTCAGAGAAGAGAATAAGATTGAGACGTATCTCATCATCGACGGTCAGCAGCGTTTGACCACAATTTACATTCTCCTTAAGGCTCTCGCTGATAACGGAAAGAATGATGGAGAAAAAGAAGCTATCAGCAGTGTGCTTTTCAACAATGACGTTTTCAAACGCTACCAGATTGATGAAAGCAGCAAGCTCAAGCTCAAGCCGATCAAGAGCGACAATCAGCAATTGCTTCTGCTTATGTCCGGTAAGATCAGCGAGATGGACAAATCCAGCGGCATTTACAAAAACTATGCCCTGTTCTGCAAATTGATTCAGAAAGCTTTTGAAAGCGATCCTGACTTGAATGCTGAGCGCATCTATTACGGCATTGGAAAACTTACCTGTGCCATGATTAAGCTTGAAGACGAAGAGAAAGGAAAAGAACAGGAGATCTTCGAGCGTATCAACTCAACCGGCGTTCCTCTGAGCCTTGCGGATAAAATCAGAAACTATGTTTTGATGACCGATGTGGATCAGGAAAGACTTTATGAAGAATACTGGTTAAAGACGGAACAGTTATTGACAAAGGAACAGATCGCTGGATTCTTCCTTGATTTCTTGAATCTAAAACTTGATGGCTTCACAAGAGAAAACGAGGCCTATGATAACTTCAAGCTATTGTTTGAGGAAAACAAATATACCAATGAATCTATGCTTGCAGAGATCCACCACCGCGCAAAGCAGTACCATATCTTCCTGAACGGTGACAAGGATCTCGGAGATGGCGCACACAATGCGCTTATTGGCCTTCGCAAGCTGAATCAATCTACGGTCTACCTATTCCTTTTCAACGTATTTGATGATTATGAGAATGGCGTCATAGATAATGACGAGTTGACAAAGGTTCTTAACTTCTTGCTCAGATACAGCATTCGCCGTTTGATTTGTGAAATCGGTTCTAACTCATTGCGAGGTCTGTATAAAACGCTCTATACTCGTGTCTTTGCCCGTCAGGAGAATAAAGAGCATTACTACGATGCAATCGTTTCTTTCCTAACGCAACTGACCTCGAAAGACGCGATCCCGACCGATGAGGAGTTCACTCTCGCGCTTAAGGAAAAGAACCTCTATCGCAAAAACGCGCTCTGCAAATATCTTCTCGTTGCAATTGAAAACCAAGGCAAGGGCAAGGTCGAGATTGACCAGTTGAGCATTGAACATATCCTTCCCCAGAATAAAAACCTTCCTAAAGCGTGGCGGGATATGCTTGGCGAAGATTGGGAGTACATACAGAGCAAATATCTCCATACACTCGGCAACTTAACTCTTACCGCTTATAACAGCGAATACAGCGACCGCCCGTTTGACGAGAAGAAATATATGCTGGAGAACCCGGAGAAGCCGAACCATATCAAGGTTCTCTATAACGATGTTGTTGATCAGGCAGTTTGGAATGAGGAAACTATCCAGCGTCGCGCAGGAAACCTTTGTAAGATCATTCTGAAGCTGTTTGCCATTGAAAAGCCCGAGTATGCCGTTGACTTCAGCGATCCGAGATACCGTGAGTATACGGCGGCAAATCCGAGCGAGGCTACTTACAAAACGGTCAATTACTATGAACTTCTCGGTGAACGCGTCAATATCGACAGTTTCGCCGGAATGGTGAAATCTCTTGCTCTGAAGCTCTATGAATATGATAACACCATTATCGAAGGCATGGCTCAAAGAAGTGATTGCTTTGAGGGATGGATGTATCCCTTCTGCTCGTACGATATCGGCAAGGTTAAGAATGGCCAGGAACTCAAAGTTGGAACTGGGATTTATCTGAGCACCGGCTTCTCGGCTCACGACTGTGTTAGCATCATCCGGAACCTCCTGCGCAGATATGATCTTGATGTGAATGAAGACTTTGTTTACAGCGCAAGACCGAACAATGTCCCTGAAGACAAAATTAGCCGTCTTGAGATAGCAAAGGGCTGGTGCGAACAGAAATGTGGCAACGGCGAGATCGGCTTCAAACGGGAGAATAGCCAGCAGCGGTACGTGCGATTCACGACAAAATACCTTGACAGTATTATTCCCGAGTCAACGTCTGTTCTTAGTCCGTGGAAAACACCGAACTTCTACTTCTACGAAATCACAAATTTCAAGAACGAGTTCTTTATTCAGCTCTACTTCTATTGTAAAAACCTGTCGGATGAAATGAGGACTGCATATACCCATCTCGCAGACATATTGGACATGGGTGAGCTGAAGAAGGGATATATGCTGTTCTTCAAATCAAAAGCTTTCGCGAATGAAGAAAGCGATAATGAGCAAACGGTACTGAATCAGTTGGATGCGCTGTTTGAAGAAGTAAAAGCCTTTGAGGAAGTAGTCAAGAGCAAGTGGGAGGGCACGAAGAATGGATAAGAGTGAAAAACGCTTCGAGCGCGATATTGAATCTTTCCTGATTTCAGAGAGAGGCGGCTACCAGCAGTTTGTTGGGCAAGATGCTGAAGGAAATTGGGTGCATAACCGGCAGCATGATGTCGCACGCTGTATCTACATGGATGTGCTCTGCGAGTTTATAGCGAAGACGCAACCGAAGGAATGGGCTAAGTATATTAAATACTACGGGGACAAAGCACCAGACAAGCTCTATACCCGTCTGGAGCAGACGATTACCAATCAGGGCTTGATCTATGTGCTCCGAAATGGCATCACGGATATGGGCGTCAAATTGAAGGTCTGCTACTTCAAGCCGGAGTCTGCCCTGAACGAGACGCTTGTCGAACTGTACCAGTCCAACATTCTTGGCTGCACCCGTCAATTCCAATATTCGACCGGCAGTACGAACACCATTGACATGGTGCTCTCTGTAAACGGTATTCCCGTTGTGGCTATTGAGCTGAAAAATCAGTTCAAGGGGCAGGACGTTTGGTGCGCCATGAAGCAGTTTAAGAAGGACCGCAGCTCCAAGGAGTTTGCCTTCCGTCTGGATCACCGCTTCCTGGTCTATTTTGCAGTTGATCTGAACGAGGCGTGGATGACAACCCAGCTCAAAGACGATGCCACCTACTTCATGCCTTTCAACATGGGCTCGAACGGTGCAGGAGTCACCGGTGGCGCTGGCAATCCTAATAATGAGAACGGGTATGACACCTACTACGTATGGGAAGAGGTTTTGCAGCGCGACTCTCTGCTTGATATCCTTCACCGTTTTATTTCTCATGTGAAGGAAAAGGAAGAAGTGACAAAAAACGGTGTCACTAAAACTGTCACTAAAGAAAAACTAATCTTTCCTCGCTATCACCAGTACGATGTAGTTCGGAAGGTCATTGCTGATGTACGCGAGAAAGGCGCTGGAACGAACTATCTGATCGAGCACTCTGCCGGCTCAGGAAAGTCCAATTCCATTGCGTGGATTGCTTATCGTCTTGCTTCCCTTCACAACGACAAGGACGAGAGCGTATTCGATTCCGTCATCGTCGTGACCAACCGTGTGGTTCTCGACAGCCAGCTCCAGGACACTATCAACAGCTTTGAGCACGTGTCGGGCTTGCTTGAGTGCATTGATGAAAAAAAGCATTCCCGCGATCTAGCAGAAGCTCTGAATGATAAGAAACGCATTATTATCTGTACTATTCAGAAGTTCCTCTTTGCATATAAGGACATTGAGAAGTTTTCTGGCAGGAAATTTGCAATCATCGTGGACGAGGCTCACCAGGGACAGAGCGGTGAATCCGCTAAGACGTTACGCCGCAGTTTGATTGATATTGGTGTGGCCCTCAAGCACTATGCCGAGGAAGAAGGTATTGACGAATCCGATGTGGATCTTACCGACGACTATATAAACGCAGTTATCGGCCAGGGAAAACACGAGAACCAATCATTCTTTGCCTTTACTGCAACGCCGAAGGGCGAATCGCTTGAGCTGTTCGGTGTTCATGAGCAGAGCTTGGATGGCCCGATTATTCATCGCCCTTTCCACGTTTACTCCATGCGGCAGGCCATTGAAGAAGGCTTTATCCTTGATGTGCTGAAGAACTATACGACAATAAAGGAAGCATTCAAGCTCATCAAGGTATCCGACGACAACCCGGAGCTGATCGAGGGCCCGACATCTAAGGCACTGTTCAAATACTATAAGAAGCACGGCTATACTATTACACAAAAGACTGAGATGATTATGACCAACTTCCTTGACAACTGTCGCTATCAAATCGACGGCAAAGGTAAAGCAATGGTCGTGGCAGACAGCCGTGCGAATGCTGTGCGCTATTACTTCGCCATTAAGCAGTATCTGAAGGATCACCCTGAAGAAACCAAGGGAACCGACGTGATGATTGCTTTTTCCGGCGAGATTTCTCTTGAGGATCTGCCCTCTGAGAAGCCGTATACCGAGGCCACGATGAATATGGATGAGGACGGCAAGTACATTACCACCGACAAGAAATTCCGTAAGGCGTTCCACTCCAGCCAGTACAACATTCTCGTAGTGGCGAACAAGTATCAGACCGGTTTCGACGAGCCACTGCTGCACACCATGTATGTTGACAAGAAGCTAAAGGATATCACTGCCGTTCAGACGCTTTCCCGCTTGAACAGAACTACAGGCGGCAAGAACAGCACCTTTGTACTGGACTTTGAGAACACTGAAGAGGATATCAAAAAAGCCTTCCTGCCCTATTACGAGGCAACCACAATGATGGGTGATTCGGATATCAACCGAGTGTATGACCTCCGTGCCAAAATCGCTGAGTTTATGCTCTACAACTTTGAGGATGTTCAGACCTTCATCGACTTTATGGCAAAGCACGGAGGTCCTAATCAGAGTGAAGCCTCTATTGGACGACTAGCCGGCCTTCTGCGTCCTGTCGTGGAACGCTACAAGGCGCTGAGCGACGACGATCAGTACACGGTACGTGATTATATTCGCAAATTCAACGGGGCGTATTCGTATATCACGCAGCTTGTTCGGTTGCATGACAAGGAGCTCTTCAACGAGTTCCAATACACAAACAACCTTATCAGGCTTTTGCCACGTGGCCGTGTTGAGATCGTTGATATAGAAGACAAGATTAAGCTAGAGTATGCCTCTCTGACGGAAACGTTCAACGGAGCAATCACACTCGACGAGAAGCCTCCGGTCTATGTACCGGGCGGCTCCCTTGCCCCGAAGAAGCCCAATAAGAAGCAGGACACCTTACAAAACATTATTGACAAGGTGAATGAACGTTTTGAGGGCAAGTTTACCGATGCGGACAGAGTAATCATTGAGGGCATCTATCAGATGTTCATGAAAGACTCTGACGTAAAGAAATTCAAGAAGTACGCGAAGGACAATTCTACCGAGATGTTCGTAGAATCCCTCTTCCCAGACAAGTTCAAGGATATTGTCACTCAGTGCTTCCTGGATAACAACGAGGCATTCCAGAAGTTGTTTAACGATCCCGACTTTTATCAGAAAGTCCAGGACGAGATGGCCAAGGAGCTCTATAAGAGCTTGAGGAAAAGCTAAGAATGAACTGCAAAATTATCCGGAGCAAACGCAAGTCTTTAGGGCTTGAAGTGAATGAAGAAGGGCTTATCATCCGAGCGCCTCTGCAAGCCACCGATGCTGAGATTAATATGTTTATTCTCCAGCATAAGAGTTGGATTGAAAAGCACCTTAAAAAGGTTGAAGAGCAAAAGAAGAAAGAGAATGAGGTCGAGCCCCTAAGCATGGACGAGATACGTGTTCTTGCGGATCAAGCTTTAAAGGTCATCCCGGAAAGAGTAAAACATTACGCTCCGCAGGTTGGAGTAACCTATGGCCGGATCACGATACGTAACCAGCGATCCAAATGGGGTAGCTGCAGCGGCAAAGGCAATCTCAATTTCAACTGTCTGCTGATGCTGACTCCTCCAGAGGTGTTGGATAGCGTTGTGGTTCACGAGCTCTGCCACCGTAAGGAGATGAACCATTCCGATCAGTTCTATGCGGAGGTATTAAGAGTGTTTCCCGACTACTGGAAATGGGATAAGTGGTTGAAGGAAAACGGCAATCTCCTTATGGCTAGATTGAAAAAGTAATAACTTAGGATGGAGTTCTTATGGATAAAGACTCAAAGTTGCGCCCATTGTACCTGGCGAAAATCTTATATGAACGAACCGATGAGGATCATTATCTTACGACAGCTCAGCTGATGGAGATCCTCGAAAAGGAGTATGGAATCAAAACACATCGGCAGACAATTCCAGCTGATGTTGAAGCCCTGCGCTCCTTTGGCATGGAGATTCAGGAAGTGATGTCCTCCCAGAAACGCTACAACCTGATTAGCCGTGAATACGACGTCGCCGAGCTTAAGTTGCTGATCGATGCGGTGGAATCATCAAAATTCATCACTAAGAAAAAGAGTGAGGAGTTGGTGGCCAAGCTTTCAAAGATGGCTGGCCAGAACCAAGCAGAGAATCTGAAGCGGAACATCTCACCGGAAGACCGTATCAAATACGATAATGAGAGTATTTACCTGATTATTGATGGTATCAATGAAGCCATCAATGCCGGAAAGAAAATCTCCTTTCTATACTTTAAGTACGATGTTCGGAAGGAACAAAAGCTGCGCAACGATGGTAAACCGTTCGTTTTCAGCCCTCACCGACTTGTCTGGAATGGCGACTTCTATTACATGGTCGGCGTCTTTGATAACGGCAAGCGTGTCGGGACGTTCCGTCTGGACCGTATCCAGAAGCGCCCGGATATCCTGGAGGAAGATTCGCTTCCTTTCCCGGCAGGCTTTGATTTCGAGAAACATCTTCAGACAAGCTTCCGGATGTACGGAACCAGCTACACAACGGTGGATCTCATCTGCAAGAACGATCTGATGGACGCGATCCTGGACAAGTTTGGCAAGGACGTCACCACCTACTGCTACGACATGGAGAACTTCCGGGCAGAGGTAGATGTCGTTGTCAGCAATGTCTTCTTCAGTTGGGTGTTCGGCTTTGAAGGGGACGTGGTGATCAACGGACCGGCAGAGGTGAAGGAACAGTATAAAGAGATGGTCCTGAAGGCGGCGGAAGGGATTTAATTAGGAGGTAAGATATATGAGCTGTGCTAGTTTTGTACAGACGACAATTACAAATCTTGACACTGGCTTGTTCAATGAATGTCGTGATGTTCTTATTGATGAGTATTTGCCGTTATCTTTAGCTCAGAAGGATGACTTGACGGTTTCTGTTCTGGCAGAGAAGCTGTGCGACTACTTCGAGAAAATCGAACTCAAGACAGGAAAGTCATTTGAGAAGATTGTTGAGAAGTACACTACAGATTTAGATTCTGTGGTCGCGGATAGAATCGCGAAGGAACCAAAGCCTAGAAAAAACAAACCTACACCTCCTACTCCTCGCTCGAGAAAGTATTACGAGAAGGCTTGTTTCCTGAGAAAAAACAACAAAGAGACAAAGCATGGGTTGCTTGATTATACTAGGATAATGCTCTGTCTTTATGCTGCGATTATTCAAAACAACTGTAAAGAAATAGATGACTTCAACTTGTCAATGAATGGACTTAATCTGACTAAGATTATTGAAGCGTTGCGGAAAGAAACCGTATTGCTTGGTAAGAAACCGAAGTTTGAAACGAAGGATCCATACGCATCTGACAGAAGTACGTTTATTCTTCTTGTTATCATGTTTTACTACATGAAGAGCAAAGAGATAGTGGGAGAATACTGATATGGCTAACGTAATAAACATACAGACCTTAGATGAGCTTCGACGGTTTCTTAACGATAAGGGCATAATGGAGATAGCCATAAGG
>CACZQU010000225.1 GCA_902783305.1 uncultured Lachnospiraceae bacterium
AATAGTAACGTCTTTTCAGTGCAGCCGGACAGTCCCATGTTTTCTTCCATGGAGTGTTTACAAAGACAGTTCTCCTTCCAGGCCGTCATAGCAGACGACCCTCCGGGTCCCGTCCCGCAGCGACAAAACGACCTGTCCGTAGGCTCCTGTCCTCCCCTCATCCGTGTAGCATATGTCCGTGACAGGGAACAGTTCTTCTTCGGTAAAATCCTGACCGTCATCCCGCGTAAGCACCTGGGAGATCAGGATGTAGGCTTCCGAGCTGTCGTACTGGCGAAGTCGTGAAGTCCGTGCATACACAAGGATGGAATGCTCCGAATCCGGGTTTGAACCGGTGCTTTTCAGCGTCACCAGCTCGTCCCATCCATCGTAAATGGTCATCGCCATTGCTCTTGGCCGCCCGCTGTGATCATGTCCTTTCAGGACGATGGCCCTGGCTCTCCCTTGTGTCTTTTCCTGTGTCACAGTCCCGTTGTCCGGGAATCCATAGGCGCCCAGGGTAATGGTGACAGGCCGTTTGCAAAGCCGCAGCTTATCCGCCCTCACCAGCCCAAAGGGAACAGGGAAATCGGCAAGATTGACGGCCTGCATCCAGTGACATTCCTGCTGAAGGGTATAATCAAAAAACTGACGCCGGTATAAGACCCCTTCTCTTTCCCCGCACCAGAAGGTCACATTCGCCCTCCGGATGACCTGGTCTGTCAGGTTTTCCAGCACATACTGCTGAGATTCCACGCTTTCCATCCGTTTATTATCGGTCATCGGGGAAGCTTCCCAGGGATATTTGGTATTGTAGCAAAGCTTTCCATATGCCCACATCCCCGGAAGGTCATCCTTGTCTTTCAGAACCTTCCCGGTTCTCAGGATCGTCTCCCCGTTTGCCTTATGATTGGAAAAAGCGAGTCCCGGTCCCGGAAGGTACGTTTCCCGGAAATCCTTTTCCTTCATTTCTTCCCATATGCCATTGTTTTCCTGTGAAGTCCAGAAGGGATGATCCTTGGGCAGGTGGAGGCAGAAAAAAGCT
Organism: uncultured Lachnospiraceae bacterium; assembly: GCA_902783305.1. Classification (GTDB taxonomy): domain Bacteria; phylum Bacillota; class Clostridia; order Lachnospirales; family Lachnospiraceae; genus Blautia_A. The sequence goes on from CACZQU010000225.1 coordinate 1,025, forward strand.
TTTCCCAGCCAGAATACCGACTCCGCACACGAATACCGCTGCAGCATCGGCCCAAACTGCCCATAAAAGCCAAGGGTGGGGATTCCTTCCCACAGAAAATCATCCCGTTCAAAAAACTGCAGAAGACTTCCGGAGGAAATCCGCCGTGCGAGACCCGGATCGACCGAAGGCTTTTTCAGAAAGAAATTGGCGTCAAAGGCACTGACCACCGCATTGCGGTAGATCCCGCTTCTCCCCCACATATTCACAAAGCCATCCTCATCAAAAAAACGGGGAAGGGTTTTCATCAGCTCATGGGAATTTTCCTCAAACCGCGCAGCAAGGTAAGGTTCATGTTCATAACCATACCAGAGATTCCACAAAGGTGCATAAAAGCTGAATGCCCAGCAGGAATAATAGTCAAAGGAATGGCCGTCCCGGTACCAGCCGCCGCCGGCATAATAAGCAAGAATGGCCTGTGCATGCTCCCTCATGATCAGGCGGTCGGCAGGGTACCCTTCCTGATTCAGGAAAGCCATGTCCAGCATGTTAAACAGGCGCCAGTTCTGGGGAACCGTATTCGCTTCTGCGTAGGATTTCAGGAAGCAGGCAATGGCATCCTTTTCCTCTCGGGTATAGGTCTGCCAGATTTCCTCTCTGCAGGCCCACAGACCGATCACCAGCGCACAGGTTTCCACTGTCTGCTGAAAAGGCCGGAACGGATCCTCGTGGTTTGTTGCCTCCTGCATTTCCCCGTAAGTGCCCACGTACTCCCGGTGTCCCTTCCTCGTACAGCTCAGGAGGATATGGGCTTTGTAGTACTCCCTCAGGGAAATCCCGGAAAGGGTGAGCTCCGGATCCTCATGGATCAGGACAGAAGCGATCATAAACGACCTGGCCAGCCCTTCGAAAATCTGTGCCTTCTCCTCCACGCGCCGCACCTGTACGGGCACATCCGCATGAGGATACGTCACCTGCGTTTCCCTCCGCACGGTCACTACGGGCGCATCAAATGAAGGGATATGGGAGAATATGCCCTCCAGCAGGCAGATCCCGGCTTTTTTCCAGTGCTCCCTGGTAAGACCCGAATACGGGCTTACCTCATAATCTCTTCCTGCAAGGACATCTCTTATTTCCATCCTTTTGTTCCTCCTCAAGGTATTCAGCCGGCAGAATTCCATCTCCGTATGACCTTTTCCTTTTTCTGTTCCCAAGGGCAGAAAATGAAATCCGCCTCACTCCTGTGCTGTTCTACCAGTAAATTGTCCATTCCGGACGCAGAAGGCGCTGCAGGGCTTCCATAAAGAAATAATCTCCCCAGATGACACATTCGTCAACCCCCTCCTGGGTGCAGGTATTATATGGGCTTTTCTTTGAATAGGTTCCGTGAAGGAGTTGTCCCTGCGCTTCTTTGGGATCGGTTGACTGGTAATGCACCGTCATGGCTTTCATCAGTCTTCTGGCCATACCGGTATAATAATCCGCGGTGTCTTCCGGCAGATATTTGCTCATTTCCAGCATACCGCATGCCGCAATCACAGCGGATGAGGAATCTCTGGGTTCAGATGTCTCATCGCCGTTTCCAAAGGTGAGATCCCAGAAGGGGCACAGATCGTCAGGCAGATGGGAGAGAAAATACCCGGCAACACGGCGGAAGTATTCAAAGTATTCCGTGCGCCTTGTATATTTGTAAGCCACAGCGGTTCCGTATATGCCCCAGGCCTGTCCGCGTGCCCACGCCGATCCGTCCCTGTAGCCCTGGCAGGTGGCTCCATGGTCAAAAGCTCCGGTAACCGGATCCATGAAAATGGTATGCCAGGTGGATCCATCTTCGCGGATCACATAGGACATGGCCGTATGAATATGTCTCTGGGCGATATCCCGGTACACAGGCTTCCCTGTCTCCTCCGCCGCCCAGTACAGCAGCGGAAGGTTGAGCAGGCAGTCTATGATGAACCGGTAGTTGTCCCTGGCTCCCATCTCACCCCAGGCCTGAAGGAACTGTCCTTTTTCCTGAAAACGGGTGATCAGCTGATCCGCCGCCAGAACCGCAGCCCGTTTCCCTTTCTGAGAACCGGTCAGCTGGTACGCGGCGACACAGGATGGGCTGTACAAAAAGCCCATGTCGTGATGATCGACGTCGGTGCGGCTTTCGATCCTCTCCAGGAAAGAGTCCACATGGGAAAGCCCGGCCTCCAGAAACAGGTCTTTCTTTCTGCCCTCCGGAAGGTTTTCGTAGGAAAGCCACACTTCACCCGTAAAAAAACCGGTTGTCCAGCTTCTGTTTTCACCGGGAATATAGAAGTTCTTCACACTGGCGGGTCCCGGAAACAATCCGCCATAGCAGAGCAAAGCCTGTTCTACCTTTGCGATACATCTGTCGAGAGCTTTTGAAGCATCTTCCGCGCTGATCTCAGAAGCCTCGCAGAGCTTCTCCTGCGTGATCCATTTATCCATCACAGTATATTCTCCCCTTTTTTAACTGGAAGTACTGAATATCCGGAACGGATAATCCGTACTAGTGCATATGCCATGAGGAACAAATATGTGATTGCAGTGCAAAATGACTCCTACGGATTGTTCCGTGCTTCGCACTCCCCGGGTCCTGCCCCTATATTCGTATTCCATGGGGTCCCTGGTCTCGCCTGCCGGCTCGGTCGTTGCTAAACGCGTGCCACTGGCACGCAGCAACCCACTCCATA
>CACZQU010000226.1 GCA_902783305.1 uncultured Lachnospiraceae bacterium
GGACCGAAGATCATCACCGATGAGACAAAGAAGACGATGAAGAAAATCCTGGCCGATATTCAGGATGGTTCCTTTGCAAAGGAATTCCTCCTTGATATGTCTCCGGCAGGACGCCAGGTTCATTTCCAGGCGATGAGAAAGAAAGCAGCGGAGCATCCGGCTGAGAAGATCGGAGAGGAGATCCGCAAGCTCTACAGCTGGAATGGCGAGGATAAGCTGATCAATAATTAATGGGTTCAGGATCCGGTGAGCGCAAGGCGCGGAACGATCTACAGGAGTCATTTTGTACTGCAGTTATTGATTTTGTCCCGATTCATTCCCCAGGATCTGGCCGGGGCAAGGAGGAGAAGACAGATGAATAAGTCGGAAGCGATGCAGAAGCTGGCGCAATACGGACAGGAGCATATTCTGAAATATTATGACGAACTTGATTCTGCCGGACAGGAGCAGCTGCTCCGCCAGATCGAAGAAACAGATTTCAGTGTTCTTCGTTTCCTCGGTGAAAAGGAGGGAAAACCTCGGGGTACATTTACTCCGCTGGCGGCGATGGAGCTGGACGAGATCACGGAGCGCAGGGAGGAATTCAGGCAGAAGGGTCTTTCGGCCATCCGTGAGGGCAAGGTAGCAGCCTTGATGCTTGCAGGCGGTATGGGAACGAGGCTTGGTTCCGAGAATCCGAAGGGCATGTATGACATTGGCATCACCAGACATGTCTACATTTTCCAGCGGCTTATCGAAAATCTCCTGGATGTGGTCCATGAATCCGGATATCCGGTTCATCTTCTTATCATGACCAGCGAGAAAAATCACGATGCTACGGTTAACTTCCTGAAGGAAAAGCAGTACTTCGGCTATCCGGAGGACAGGGTGCATTTCTTCCGCCAGAGCATGGCTCCAGCCTGTGGTTATGACGGCAAAATCCTTCTGGAGGGGAAAGGCCGGATCGCCACTTCTCCGAACGGAAATGCCGGCTGGTATGCATCCATGGACAGAGTCGGCCTTGTGGATTTTCTTGAAAAAGAAGGGGTAAAGTGGATCAACGTCTTTGCAGTAGACAATGTACTGCAGAGGATTGCGGATCCGGTATATGTCGGAGCCTGTGAGACGGCGGATGTCAGCGTGGGCGGTAAGGTTGTCCGCAAGGCGGCCCGGGATGAAAAGGTCGGCGTCATCTGTCTTGAGGATGGAAGACCCTCTATTGTTGAGTATTATGATCTTTCCGATGAGATGATGGACGCCAAAGACGCAAAGGGAAATCCCGCGTACAATTTCGGGGTGATCTTAAACTACCTTTTCCAGCTTCCGCTTTTAAAGAATCTTACAGAGGATGATCTGCCCATGCATGTGGTCGAGAAAAAAATCCCCTGTCTTGATGAAGCAGGAGAGGAAGTTCATCCCTCAAGCCCCAATGGCTACAAGTTTGAACAGCTTGTGCTGGACATGATTCACCAGCTCGATACATGCCTTCCCTTCGAAGTAGTACGTGAACATGAGTTTGCTCCCATCAAGAATCCGACCGGAATTGATTCTGTGGAATCCGCAAGAGAGCTCTGCAAAAAGAACGGCATTGAATTATAACGGGTAGCCTGGTTCAGGGATCTGTCAACATAGGAGATTACCATTTCAGAACGAAACCGCCCCCTCATTTCAGGTCAGTATCGATGCGGCTTATTGCCGCTGACGAGTTTTGACCTGGATGAAGGGGCGGTTTTTATGCTCATTCCTCCGTCTTGTCTGGACGAACTTATCCTCCGTCATCTGTGCAGGTTATTTATGCACAGCTCTTTATAGTAAACGTCAGTAACTATTCAGTCAGCCTCGCGCACATGCTGCGCGAGGCGTGCAAAAACATCGGCATTCGGGCATCGGGCGTACTCGGAATGCGCGTCAGCGCTACGCTCGATGCGTAACTGTTCAGCTTGACTGAACAGTTACAAAGTCAGAAGTATCTAACGGGACTGCCGGGGGCATACGCGGCGCAGCAGGGGAAACAGGATCCCTCCTGTGATATTTCCCAGGGTGATGATCAGGATACAGAAAACAGCTCTGGGACTCCAGGCTTTCCCCATCCAGAAATAAAACATATCCGCGACACAGTGCTCGGTGCCGCTGAGAATAAAGACCATTACCCCAAAAATCACCGCAAGATACTTCCCTGTCTCATGAGGGATATTTTTGTACCCTTCTACAGCAATGTAGATAAAGATATTACAGAGCAGACCAAGAAAAAAAAGGCTGGACAGAGAGTCCTCTGTTTTCACCTGGCAAAGGGAAGCTGCCTTTTGCGTCAGTGCCGGGCTGTTTCGGGTGAAGGAGGCAAAAAGAGCAGTCAGACCCGTTCCGGTCAGATTGCCTGCCCAGATCACGGGAAGCCCCAGCACGTAATCAGGTCCGTTTTCAAATACATAACATACCTTTCCGGTAAAAAGATTCAGGCCAAGGGTGCAGACCGTAAAGAGCCCGATGGTAAACAGCGCGGCTCCAAGGACTTTCTGGTCGACAGAAAGAAAAACCAGACCGCCAAGTCCGATGCTGATCCCAGCAAGTACAGCGCCTGTAAACAGTGTAAGGATGTCCGGGAAACGGATATTCCCGGATGCTTCTTTTTTCCACTTCATCTGACTTCCTCCATCAAATCAATTCTTGTCCGTCTGAATACTGCCCCCTTTTGAGAAATCAAAGAACAGCCGCCGGATTGACATCAGCATAACACACCTGACGGATGATTTCCATCCCGAATAAGAGGAAGGGCTTAGCTTCTCCATTATCGTTTGCGAATAGTCGGCTTTCGTGCTACAATTTATGTATAATAACGGAAGACAGAGGAAAGTGTTGGAAGATTATAGCTAAAGAGCTGTACTTTGTTTTCCTGAAAAAAGTAAGGAAGGAGTACAAAAGTGGATAATATTTACAGACTGGCGAAGCCAAGGAAAAAGGGACTGCTCCACCTGGTGTTCAGCCGTTTTTTCCTCATTGTCCTTTTACTGGCTCTGCAGATTATTCTCGTCATTCTTTTTTACAGCTGGCTAAGCGATCTGCTGCCGTTTTTCTCGGCTGTGCTTGCCGTGATAACCTTCTTCGGGGTTGTCTACCTGTTTAACAGCAGTATGGATCCGGCGGCAAAGCTGACCTGGATGTTCGTGATTTCCCTCGTACCGATTACCGGCGTAATATTTCTTGTGTTCACCGTGACGAATCTCGGACATCGTACCGAAAAGAAGAGGGTAGCTGATCTCATCAGCCGTACCAGGAATGCCATTCCACAGCCAGAGGGTGTTCTGGAAAAGCTTTCTCAGGATCCTTCCGGGACAGATGACCTGGATGTCTACCTGAACAAAAGCGGCTGCTTTCCGGTTTATGACCGGACGGAGGTGACCTACTTTCCCTGGGGGCAGGACAAGTTTGTCAGTCTTCTGGAGGAACTCAGAAAAGCGGAAAAATTCATCTTCCTTGAATACTTTATTATTGAAGAAGGTTATATGTGGGGAAGCATACTGAAAATCCTTGAGGAGAAGGCGAAAGCCGGTGTGGATGTGCGTGTGCTGTA
>CACZQU010000227.1 GCA_902783305.1 uncultured Lachnospiraceae bacterium
CATGGAATACGAATATAGGGGCAGGATTGTGGGAGTGCGAAGCACGGAACAATCCGTAGGAGTCATTTTGCACTGCAATCATATATCTCTATATGGATCTGAAAGGAGTTTTCATGAAGAATTATTTTGATCTCAGCGGCCAGGTTGCAATCGTAACAGGATGCTCCGGCGGTCTTGGCGTTCAGATGGCCAAAGCACTTGCCAACCAGGGCGCAAAGATTGTTGTCGTAGCCAGACGCCAGAACCTGATCGAGCAGGTAGCACAGGAAATTGCAAAGGATTTCGGAGTGGATACTCTCCCGGTCAGATGTGACATTACCGATACCGCAGCTGTGGACGCGATGGTCGATACCGTTATGGAGAAATTCGGACGTATCGATATCCTGATCAACAATGCCGGTACCGGCGCTGTCGCTCCCGCCGAGGATATCACGGATGACCAGTTTGAAAATGAAATGAACATTGATCTCTTCGGAACCTTCCGGGTTGCCCGCGCTGTCGCGAAAAAAGCCATGATCCCGGCCCGGTACGGCAGAGTCATCAATATTGCCTCTATGTATGGCCTTGTCGGCAACAAAATCGCCGGCTCCGCACCCTATCACGCCGCAAAAGGCGGCGTTGTCAACCTGACCCGTGCCCTCGCGGCAGAGTGGGGAAAATACGGCATCACCGTAAACGCCATCTGCCCTGGATATTTCTATACCGACCTCACCCGGCAGACCCTCGACAGCGATTTCTTCCAGCAGAACGCCAGGACGATGATCCCCGAGGAGAGGTATGGAAACGAAGGCGAGCTGGACACCGCAGCGATTTTCCTCGCTTCCCCGGCTTCCAGCTATGTCACCGGCGTACCTGTTCCGGTTGACGGCGGTTATACCTGCATGTAAGAATTCAGCTGCAGGGAAGAGGAAGGCAAAGCCGCACCTCTCCCCTCCCCGGACTGCATTCCGACGTCAGTCGGAAATACTTCATTACGCGGCTTGGGGGCAAAAAAAGGGAAGAACCTGATGTTCTTCCCTTTTTTCGTTTCCACCCCATCAAGGACTCCTTCACGTCAGCTTCAGAATCGTACATTGCCCCGACCGCCTGTCCAGACCGGGCAATGGTATTGTGGGTGACAGGCAAACTGCCTCCAGCTCTACGGCTGTACTCTGAACCAGTATTGGTACAGCTGCCGGAATCCCAAAGACTCATATAATGACAAGGCCGGACCATTTCCTTCCACAATCTGCAGATAGGCTTTGTCTGCGCCTTTTCTTCTGCCCTCCTCAAGAAGGGCGGTACAGATCTGCCTGGCCAGTCCCATACGGCGCAGATCATCCCGTACATGTATGGCATAAATCCCGACATAATCCCGGTCCAGTATTCCCAGCCCGGTAGCGGCGATCCTTCCTTCCCTCCGGACGCATGCGCAGATTGTTTCCTTGGGAATGGCACGATACATGGAAGGAACTACCCTTTTGTGAACCGGATTCGTCATCTGCTTCAGATCAAAAAGCGAATGAATCCATTCCTCGGGAATTCCTTCCAGAAATACCACCTGATCCGTCGGATAACCGGTTTTTGCATCCTCCAGATCCAATGTCATGACATTTGTGACGTGCTGAATTTCATAGCCTCTGTTTTCCAGCATGAAGTCAAAGTTCTGCGTCACAAGAGGACTGATCTTAAAGACCGCCGGAGACCCAAGACGTCTGTATTCATGTTCACAGTACGGAATCTTTACACTCCAGGGAAGCGTCGATTCCGCAAACTGTTCAACGCTGTTGGTACGATGGGTATAGAAATAAGAAAACCGCAGGATCCATCCGTCGTACAGCTCCATTTTGTGTGAAGGCCAGGCATTCAGTGAAAGATCCTCGATCTGCTTGATTTTTTCTTTTCCCGTCATTCCGCTTTCCTCCCTCCCTGCAGCAGTAACACCGTGAAAAATAAAACAAAAAATCGATGACTCAACCTTGACAGGCAGGTATTTTTCTGAATATAATAAAGTATCGGAGTTCTTCCGTCCCATACGAACCGGTTCCGGATCGTATTTTTCCACATAATACTTTTTAAAAACTGGATCAGACCCTTATGCCGGAGTTTCCAGTCCGAAAAAAAACGGTAAGTCCCATTTTCGCAAGGCAGATAAACCAATAGCTTTGTTTGTTTGTATTGCCGCGAAATTTCGTCTTCCCCGGCTGAAGGGAGAAAGAAGGTGACGCTATGAGAAGCGAAAGCCTGGCCATTCTTGCCGCAGCAGGTGCAGCCTGGATGGATTGGCGTTTTGCGAAGGTTAAAAATGAATGGATTCTCATCTGCCTGTTATCCGGCCTCGCTGCCCGTTGGCTCGAAAGCAGCTGGCGGGGGATCATTGACGGCTTAACCGGAGCGCTTGCCGCGGTTTTGCTGACAGGATGGCTGTTTGTTTTCCGGATGCTTGGAGCAGGAGACATCAAGCTCCTGACCGTCCTGGGCATTTTTCTCGGACCCTCACATTTCCTGACGACCCTGTGGCTCTCCTTTCTTTTCGGAGCGGTACAGGCAGTCTGGATCCTGACAAGGAAAAAACTATGGAGAAAAAGAATCCTCTATTTCTGTGCCTATCTCCGGACCGAAGAAGAACGTCGGAGAAAAAAGATACAACGCCATCCGTATCCTTATCGTCAGGGAAGTGTAGAAAACCCGGAAAACATTCATTTTACTGTCCCTGTTTTACTAAGCTTGCTATGCACATTTCTTTATGCCTGTAAATCTTGATCCGGAGGTGTTCCATGAAAAGAAGTATTTTTGCTGTCTGCGATCCGGAATCCGAATATGCAGAAAACTTTGCCGATTATCTGAACCAGAAAAATCAGCTTCCGTTTGAAGTACATGCTTTCACTTCTCCTGAAGCGCTGGTTGCCTTTGCCAGGGAGCATCCGATTGAGCTCCTCCTGGTCAACGCGTCAGCTCTGACCAGGGAAGTAAAGCTTCTGGAGACAGGGAAACTGGTGATATTGTCAGAGGGAGAGGAATGCCCCGATCCCTACGACAGTGTCTATAAGTATCAGTCAACCTCCAGAATCGTACAGGAGACAATGGCTGTATATGGAGAAGGAAGCACCCGCTATTCTCTCCTCCCCGTACTGCATAAAAATATTACGGTTTTTGGTGTCTATTCCCCGCTGGGAAGATGCGGAAAAACCACATTTGCCCTGACTCTCGGTCAGGAGCTTGCCCGTACCCGTCCCACTCTTTATCTCAGTCTGGATGGATGGTCCGGCTTTTCCGCTCTGATGAAAAGGGATTTTTCACGAAGCTTCAGTGATCTTCTCTACTATGCAAGACTCCGGGAAGAAGGAATGATCCACCGGATCAACAGTGCTGTTGTGACAAAGGAGCATCTGGATTATATTCCTCCTGTCACCCTTGAGGACGACATCCGCCAGGCAACCTGGGAGGATCTGGAATATATCCTGAACGAAATCGTTTCCTACAGCAATTACGAAAGCATTATCATCGACATCGGAAATGCTTTCCCGGATCCCTTCCGGCTGATCCAATGGTGCGGCACCGTCTTTCTTCCGGTGCTGGAAGACCCGGTTTCCGTATGTAAGCTGAACCAGTTTGAGCATTTCCTGACAGATCCTGCGTATAACGGAATCGGTGAAAAAATCACGAAAGTGAATGTTCCGCTTCTCTCCTGCGCCCATTCTTCGGACAATTACGTAGAGAAGCTTCTCTGGAGTGAAACAGGAGAATATGTCCGGGAGATCCTGAAGCACCAGCCGTAACCGCTTTACTACGATCAACGCCTGCCTGTTCAGACCTCCTTCGGGAATACATAAACCGAAAAAAGGAGCCTCTCCATAAGAGAGGCTCCTCAGCAGCGCTACAAGGATTCGAACCTTGAAATGACGGAGTCAGAGTCCGTTGCCTTACCATTTGGCGATAGCGCTACATGTCACACGCTTGCGACAGGAATGAGTATACTACATTTATTCTGCCAATGCAAGAACTTTTTTTCTTCAACAGGATTTTTTTTCGCTTCTGTTACTATTCACGGAATAACCATAACGCCACGCGCAGGGAAGGTCAGACCGTGAATAGTAACCCGCTTCTTTCCTGAAAGCAGAGTTGAACCCAGGTCTGGCCGCTGAAGTGCGGTAAAGAAACAGCTCTGTCAGGTTGTCCGGAACATTCCTTTCCCTTTCTTTACGAAGCGGCCAGATAACTCATCAGGATATTATACATTCTTGTACTTGTTTTCAGGGAATAATGAACTCCATCCATTTCTTTCCCATAGCAGAAGCCGGATTTGTACATCCTGCTCCACAGATCAATCACCGTATAATCAGGAACCCGCTTTTTGATCAGCATGTTGAACCGGTAAACCGCCTCCTGAGACAGATAGGACGAAAGAGACCCATTTCCCGGTGCGATATCCGCATAATACAAATCCACATTTTCATCATGGAGATCCTCGGCAAGCTTACTCAGAACCGATGACGTATACCGGACAGAGCGTAAAACCGGACCGGATATTTCAGAAACCGTACCGAAAATATCACGGGCTTCGCCTACTCCATAAGCAATAATGACAGCCACAGGCCTTTCATCTCCATCATCATTCAGCTGATTCAGGTGAAAATACAACTCAGACGCAGCGCCGATCCTGATCTTTGAGAGAATACTGCGGCTGTTGTAGTTTCCGATGACATCATTAAACCATTCGAAGCCATGCTGCGTACGAATGATGAAGATCACATCCCGCAGCTCCTGTACCCCATAGTACTTTATAACAGCCGTTCTGATCCCATTCATTCTGGAATCTCCTACGATAATGACTTTTTTGTACTTTCCCGGTACGGCTTCAGGAGCTTTTGCGTGATCCTTTGACGTAGGAAAACCGACATCATACAGGCGGAGATTCCGGGTCACCTTGACCGGTTTTCCCGGCAGATACTTCGCTCCTCTGATCTTTCCTCTCACCACGTCCCAGCCAAGAAAATTATAGCTGACATAATTATACTCATTTTTTCCCGGTACCGGAAGAAGAATCGAACTGTCTGCTTCTGCCTTTATGTCATACATCAGTTTCCCGGTCTGACTTGAATACATTTTTACCCGGAATGTCTTCGCTGAGCACTGCGATGCCACTCCAAAAATAAAAAGAAAGAGAATAAACGCGATTTTTCTTTTTGTTTCAGAGTTTTCACTTTTCATACAGATCCTCATCTATGATTGTGATGCAAAATGGCTCCTGCGGTTTGTTCCCTGCTTCACACTGCCCGGACCTGGAGTCATCTATGACTCCAGTGCAAAAAGCCATGCTCCACTGCGAGCTTGCTCGCAAGTGGAGCGATGGATTCTTTGCACGCCCCTATATTCG
>CACZQU010000228.1 GCA_902783305.1 uncultured Lachnospiraceae bacterium
CTAACCTTCCCCGCGCGTGAGGTGAATGGTACCCTAGAAATGGCCATTCGCAGGCGTCGGTACTTAATGAACGCAAGCCGAAGGCGCAGCGTGAGTTTAGTACCGCTACGCTGAGGACGAGCGGGAGCGTGCCATTTCGGGTACCATTCTCCCGCGCGTGGCTTTACGGTTAAACCGTGAATAGTAACAATGAAAAGTTACTCATCTATAAACGCAGGTTTATATCTGACTGAATCCGTTCTGATGCCGATTCCGTAACTCACCCGCTTCGCGGGTTCGAACGGTATCTGGCTGTTCACGGATTAACCTTAACACTGCGCGCGGGGAACGTCAGACCATGAATTGTAACGCTTTTTGCACCGGAGTCATAGATTCATCTATTGACGAAATCACATCCTTGCAGTACGATATACCGTTGGAGGTGATTCCGAGGTTATTTACAGAGGAGAAACAATGAGAATACTGATTCGTAACGGGCGGCTCATCGATCCGTCCTGCCGCATTGACGCACATCTTAATCTTCTGATCGCTGACGGAAAAATTGCACGGATCCTTCCATCCGCAATAAATCCCGACTCAGATCTTCAGATTGATGCTTCCGGACAAGTGGTGTCGCCGGGATTTATCGATATGCACATGCACGAGGATCCTGTCAGGGAGGACAGCCAGATCTCGCAATGCATTTTTCCTGCCATGCTCCGGATGGGCGTTACTACCGTAGTGGCAGGAAACTGCGGAGATAATCTATGCGATCCCGTGCATTATCTGCATATGGTGGATGAGCAGGGTACGGCAGTCAACGTATGTATGCTGGCAGGACATACCTGGTTCCGGAATCAGATCGGTCTGACTGATAAATATGCGCGGGCATCGGATACGCAGATATCCCTGATCCGGGAACAGGTTGCAGGAGCTCTGAAGGAAGGCTGTATCGGTGTTTCCTTTGGGCTTCGGTATGTTCCCGGAATGACTGCGGAGGAATTTCTTGCGGTAGCTTCATGCGCTGCGCCGGAACCGTTTCACCAAAGCCGCCGGCTGGTTGCGGCGCATGTCCGGGATGATGCAGCATATGTTTTTTCCGCAGTGGAAGAAGTGCTGGAAGCGGGCCGAAGATTCCGGGTTCCACTGGAAATTTCCCACATTGGGAGCATGGCAGGCTATGGACAGATGCAGCAGCTTCTTGATCAGATAGATGCGGCAAGAGCGGATGGACTGGATGTCACGGCGGACTGTTATCCTTATGAAGCTTTCAGCACCAATATCGGTTCATCCACTTATGACGATGGCTGGAGGGAACGCTATCACTGTGATTACCACGCGGTGGAATTGTGTGAAGGCAAATACAAGGGAAAGCGATGTACCAGAGAAATCTTTGAAGAAGTGCGCCGGGATGATCCGGAGGCTCTGACGATCTGCCATGTGATGCGGCCGGAAGAAATTGATCTTGCATACCGGCATCCCAATATCATGCTGGGAAGCGACGGAATCCTGGACAACGGGCAGGGTCATCCCCGCGCGGCCGGAGCATTTCCGCGCTTTCTGGCACGTTATGTCCGGGAGGGAAATCTGAGTCTTTACGAAGGTCTTTCCAGAATGACTCACCTGCCTGCCTCGCGGCTTTGCCTTCCCCGCAAAGGAAATCTCCGGAAAGGCTCCGATGCGGACATTGTCATCTTCGATCCGGAATCTATCCGCGACTGCTCCACCTTTGAGGAACCTCTGCTTCCTCCGGCAGGTATAAATTATGTCCTTGTGAACGGAAAACCAGCCGTCTGGAATGGAAGGATGGTGAATGACCGGCTGGGGAAAGCCATCTATGCATGAATGCAATGTAAAATGACTCCTGCGGATTGTTCCGCGCTTCGCGCTCTCACAATCCGTATGTTGTAACTGTAAAGTCAAGCGCTGGAATTACTGCAAAATCCTGATGGGGAGCTCGCTCACCAGGCGGATTTTACCGTAATTTCAGTAAATGACCCGCAGCGTCAAGCCTGAGATTTGCTGCTTGCAGCAAATCTCAGGCTGCATGTCTTTACAGTTTCTGATTTCAGAAAAGGGATGAGTCTATGTCAGAAAACAACGGGGAAGTGCTTACACTGGAAAAAAGGATTCAGGATGAACTGACGGGTCTGGATGCAAGAATGTGTATATATGCGGATGATTTGCGGGGAACAGCTGTTTCCATCGGCTCGGATGAAGTATTCGAATCCGCCTCCACCATCAAGATATTCGTGTTGGGTACGCTTTACGCCCTGGCGGAAAAGGGAAAGGCCAGCCTGGATTCGCTCTTAACCTATCGGGAAGATCAGTTTGTTGATGGTACTGGTGTGATTCGTTCCCTGGATCCCGGTTTTACCATCCGGGCAAAAGACGCGGCTACTCTCATGATCATCTGCAGCGACAACATTGCCGCCAATATGCTGATCGAATACCTTGGGCTGGAAGCCATCAATGCATTTATCCGGCAGATCGGATGCCTGTCCTCAATACTTCACCGTCGGTTGTATTCGGAAGGCGGGCATGGCCCGCTTGGAGATATCACGGCTCGTGACATGGGCCGGTTTTTCATGCTTCTGGCAAAGGGAGAACTGGTCAGCCCATCAGCAAGTCTGCAGATGAGGCATGTTTTCCGCCGGCAGCAATATAAAGAAATGCTGACAGGACAACTGCCTCCCTGCTTTTGGCAAGACGCAGGACTCTCAGAAGACCCTCCTGCATTTTACGCTGCCAGCAAAAGCGGAAGCATGGATGCCTGCCGGAATGACGGAGGGATCATACATACACCCTTTGGAGAATATGTTCTGATCCTTCTGTGCAAAGATTTCAAAAACAAACTGGAAGTGCCGGATCATCCGGCGTTTCTGTACGGGCAGCGGGTCAGCCGTCTGTTGTTCGATCAATATGTCGCAAAGAAAGGCACCTTTTAAGGTGCCTTTCTTTGCAATACAAAATGACTTGATGTCTCCGGTATGTTATATCGGGATCACTGATGATGTTACTGTTCAGCCCCTCACCTCTACTCATTCGGCATACTTCAGATCTTTAAAGAACAGGTTCCAGCAGAAGGATGAATTCATAATCACGCCGGTATAATCGTCACTGTAGGTGAACTGCCAGCTGGGATAAGTCAGGAAAATATAGGGACAATCCTGGTTGACTATATCCATTACCTGCGACAGAAGACTGGTCCGCTCTGCCGGATCCGTGATCTGGGAAGCCTGGCGGAGCAAGGCATCTACTTCATCATTAGCGTACATGGAAGCGTTTGACCCTCCGTCTCCGGTATTATATCCCGCCAGAAGAGGTTCAATGTTTCCGGCCATATCCGGATAATCAGCACCCCAGCCGCCGATAAGCATGTCATAGTCACGATTGCCTTCTTCATCCAGAATCTGCCCCATCTGGTATGCCGTATGTTCATCCATGGAGACCATGACCAGCTCCACATCAATATTCAATTCCGCAAGCGCCTGCTGAATATACAGGCAGATGGAATAGCGCAGAGAGGTTTCCGGAAGAACCAGGGTGCAGGAGAAGCCATCCGGATAGTCGGATTGGGCAAGATATTCCTTAGCCTTCTCCAGATCATAGGTCACATGTTCCGCACTCTCTACGTATGCAGCCCAGTCTTCGGGATCTGCGGCAAAAAGTGTCGCATTGTTGGGAAGAAATCCGCCCACTTCTCCGGCGTCTCCCACTATATTTTCCTGAATCGTTTCCAGATCAATGGCAGCTGTCACAGCCTTGCGCACATTTCCATCACTGAAAGGAGCTCTTGCCACATTCATAGCCAGATAGGTAACATTTCCTGTGTCAGAATCCTTTACATTCAGGCCTTCAGTTGAACGAAGCGTATCCAGCATATCAAACGGCGTGTTGGGCGTGAAATCCACATCCCCATTCTGCAGAGCCATGACACGGGTGGAATCCTCTTCAATAACCTTGAATACCAGCGTATCTTTCAGCAATTCCACGCTGGTATCCCAGTAGTTTTCATTCTTTTTCAGAACGATTTCCTGCCCGCTGATCCAGCTGTCGTAAACATAGGGGCCGGTTCCCAGCAGACCGCCTTCCGGTGTTCCGAAATCCTCCTCATGCTCTTCATAATACGCCTTGCTGATCACATGGCCTCCGGTAGTGGCAGGCACATACTGCCAGTTAATGTTGGGAGCGGAAAGACGAACTGTCAGTTCCCAGTCTCCTGTCTGCTCGATGGACTCAACCGGGTCAAACAGCCAGTTCAGGTAAGAGCCGGTATCCGGGTCAAGGTTGCGGTTGATCGAAAAGACGACATCATCCATGGTCATCGGAGTTCCGTCAGAGAAGGTGACATCATCGCGAATCTGATATACATATGTGACATCATCTACAGCTTCCCAGCTGGAAGCAAGCAGCGGCTGGAGCTGATTTTCCTCGTCAAAATACAGAAGACCTTCCGTAATCTGATCCACCACAGGGTTCGTGGTAAAATCATACGCATAAATAGGATCCAGAGCAACAATCTCGCTGTCCAGCGCAATAGTGAATATGTTGTCTTCAGCCAGAGCGGTACTGGTAATCATAAGGGATGCCGAGGCTGCCGCAAGCAGGACAAAGAGTGACTTTTTCATGTACTTCCTCCTTTTTCCATTGCAGGTATAATACCTGATCGGTATGATCATCTATGAAAACACGGATCGTCCGTGATTTTCATCTTGCGAATTGAGATACCAGGTGGCAGGCTGTCAAGTGACCCATCCCTGTATCCCTGAGAGAAGGCCGTTCCCTGCGGCACTGCTGTGTACAGTACCTGCACCGCGATGCAAAGCTGCATCCTTCCGGAAGGTCGATGGCATTTGGAATATCCCCTTCCAGAATAATCCGCCCGCTCAGATCCTCCGGATCCGCTTTGGGAATAGCGGACATCAGCGCCTGCGTGTAGGGATGAAGCAGATGGGAAAACAGTTCTTCCGAAGGAGCAATCTCCACAATCCGTCCCAGGTACATCACGGCAACCACATCACAGATGTGTTCAACAACCGTCATCTCATGGGAAATGAACAGCATGGTCATCCGGAATTTCTTCCTGAGATCCACGATCAGATTCAGAATCTGTGCCTGCACGGATACATCCAGAGCGGAGACCGGCTCATCTGCCACAATGAACTTCGGGTTCAGCAGCAGCGCACGGGCAATGGCAAGACGCTGAAGCTGCCCGCCGGACAACTCTGAGGGACTCCGGTAGAGTATCTCTTCCGGTAAAGAGATATAATCCATCAGGTCATGGATTCGCTGACCGGTTTCCCCGGCTGTCATCCCGTAAACATGCCCGACTTCGGAAAGCGCCTGATAAATCCGCTGTCTGGGATTAAACGAGGAATAAGGATTCTGAAAAATCATCTGCATATTGCGGCGGTATGGCTTCAGTTCTTTGCGTCCAAGTCTGGATATATCCGTACCATCAAACAGCAAGGTCCCTTCTGTAACAGGAAACAGACGAAGCAGAGCACGTCCAAGAGTGGACTTCCCACAGCCGCTCTCTCCAACCACTCCCAGTATTTCTCCTTCACAGATGTCCAGAGAAACTCCGTCCACGGCTTTCAGAATTTTCTTTTTCCCTGATAAGCCTCCGGAAGACAACGGGAAATGTTTTTTCAGATTCTCCGCGTGAATGATAATGTGTTCCCGGTTCATCAGCGTTGATTTTGCTGCTGCTTCATCCGTGTCATTCGCTCCGGAAAAAAGGGAGCAGCCGGCTGGGGCACAGGAATCCATTTCGTGATTCTCCTTGGATCCATGCAGGGAAACGGATGGTTCTCCGGTATTCATTCGGAAATCACCTCCCCTCCCTTCCCCGTCCGATGGCAGGCAACCATATGATCCTCACCAATCAGCCGTTCCTCTGGTACCTGATCACAACGTGAATCAGCACAGGGACAGCGGTCTTTATATGCACATACCAGCATCTGACGGTACAGCTGCGGCGGAGCTCCCGGGATGACAGGCAGGTATTCCTCTTTATAGCCCGCTTTTGGAATACTTCCGATCAGAGCGCGGGTGTAAGGATGTGCGGCATTGCGGAAAATGGTCTTTGTATCTGCATGCTCTACCACCCTTCCCGCATACATGACAGACACGCGATGACACATCTCGGCAACAATTCCAAAGTTATGGGTGATCAGCAGAATGCTCATATTCATTTCACGGGAAAGATTTCTTAATAACTCCAGAACCTGTGCCTGAATCGTCACATCCAGTGCTGTTGTGGGCTCATCCGCAATCAGAAGCGACGGGCCGCAGGCTATGGCAATCGCAATCATTACCCTCTGCTGAAGTCCGCCGCTCAGCTCATAAGGATACTGACGATACCGTTTTTCCGGAGGATCAATCCCGATTTTCTTCAGCAGAGCCATCGTGCGGTTCTTTGCCTCTGTCCTGGAGCATCCGTCATGCTGGCGGAATGTCTCCGATATCTGTTCTCCGATGGTCAGAAGCGGATTCAGAGATGTCATGGGATCCTGAAACACCATGGAAATCCGGCTGCCCCGGATCTTCTGCATTTCACGCCGGGAGACCTTCAAAAGATCCCTGCCTTCAAACCAGATCTCTCCGGTCATGCGGCTTCGCGTGCGGTCATGCAGCTGCAGGATGGACTTGGACGTCATACTCTTTCCACACCCGCTTTCTCCCACCAGACCATGGATTTCCCCGGGGCGTATATCCAGATTGACTCCTCCCAGCGCGTAGACGATCCCATGAATGCTCATCAGGTCACAGGTAAGATTCCTTATCGACAACAGAGTATTAGAATCCATGGACTGCCTCTTTCTCCGGCCGGCGTGCTTCCCTTTGCTCCACTTTTTCAAAAGAGGGAAGTTTTCGCTGCTCCGGCGCAAAATACTGATGAATTCCATCACTGACAATGTTAAGTGCCACTACCGTCACCAGAATGGCAAATCCTGGCGCCAGAGCCAGAAGGGGATTCTGGAGCAGAAAATTCTTACCCTCCTCCAGCATTGCTCCCCAGTCAGCTGTAGGAGGCTGTACGCCAAGCCCCAGAAAGCTCAGGGAAGCCAGATCCAGAATGGCATATCCCAGATCCAGCGTAATCTGAACCACGATCGTTGACACGCAGTTCGGCAGAATGTGCGCAAACATGATGCGCCGGTCGGAATAGCCAATGGAAAGAGCCGCCTCCACATAGGTCTTGTTTTTCTCCACAAGAGTCAGGGAACGTACCAGGCGGGTCAGCATGGGGACATAGACAATTCCCAGGGCAATGACTGCATTCACCATGGAGCGCCCGAATCCGGCGACGAAAACGAAAGCCAGCAGCAGAGACGGAAACGAGAGAACAATGTCGCAGATCCGTCCGATCAGGGTATCCAGAATCCCTCCGTAATACCCGGAAAGCAGGCCAAAAGGAATCCCTGCCGCCATGGAAAGCAAAACCACACCTATCGCGCACAGCAAGGTGGTCCGTCCTCCGTAAAACAGGCGGGTCATCAGATCACGTCCTACCTTGTCTGTCCCCAGGAGATGTGTCAGGGATGGCATAGCCAGAGAATCCTTCATATTCAGTTCTGTAGGAGAATAGGGAGAAATCAGATTCGCAAAAACACAGACAAAGATAATCGCCAGCAAAAACAAGGATGCAATGATTACAGGTCCTGTAAACAATCTGCCTTCCTGCTTTTTCTTCACACGCAGCATCGGCCGGTGCCAGAACAGACTTTGTATTTTCATAGACATTTCCTTTACATGTAGTTCCTGACATCACAAGCTCTCACCAAGGTTATTCCAGACGAATCCGCGGGTCAATCCACGCATATACGATATCCACCAGAAGATTAATGACGGCAAACAGAACAACCATCATCAATGTGATGCTCTGCACAACCGGATAATCCGAAGCTTTTATGCTTGCGATCAGAAGATCTCCTACGCCGCCCAATGCAAAAACGCTTTCCACGAGTACCGCGCCTACGATCATGGAGCCGATCTGAATGCTTGCTATGGTAATGACCGGAATGACGGCATTCTTAAAACAGTGTTTCAACACCACCTTCCGGAAAGGAAGTCCTTTGGCAATGGCTGTGGATGTATAGTTTGCATGGAGCTGCTGAATCATATTACTGCGGGTGATGCGGGCAATCAGCGCAACCATGTTAAGACCCAGAGCCAAAGACGGAAGAAACAGATAATACAGATGCTCCGTAAATGACTTTCCTGCGCCAAATGTGGGAAACCATCCCAGCTTCAGCGCGAAAACAAA
>CACZQU010000229.1 GCA_902783305.1 uncultured Lachnospiraceae bacterium
CTTCCGGAAGATATGTGTTCGCATCCGCGTCCGGGGATAAAAGTCCCCTGTCATACAGAAGCATCACTGCAAAAGCGGTAAACTGCTTTGTAACCGATGCAATGGTAAACCGGGTGGACATGCTGTTCTTCACGCCAAACTCAGCGCAGGAATAACCCCGGCTGGTTTGCCAAAGGATCTTTCCGTCTCTTACAATACGAATAGCGCCCCAGAAATCCCAGTACTCTGTCTCCTGCCCTATGAATGCAGCCAGACGCTGCTGAATACCAAGCTCCTCCATCATGGTTTACTCCTTTGTTATATTAGCATTGATCTCCTTGACAATTTCAGCAACCTCAATATCTCCATCAGCAAGAATCTCAACGATAGGCTCCCGACCATCTTCATTTGGACCATTAAGCCAGTAAATCTCAGCCCTCCGAATATTCTCAGCTTCGTCTATGCTTCCGTCGAAGCATTTATAGGCGTCACCTTCATATATATTTCCATTCACTTTGATCCTGGCTATACCATATGTTGGTCTGCCAAGTTTGGCAAAATAGTCTCCCCATTGCTCAGCTTCCCTGAATGTCTTGGATACGTATAACGATGCCATACGCGAAGGATAGTGCGGATATTTTTCTTTCCTGACTTTCTCAAGAGCCAGCTCCCGCAGGGCCACATCGACAGCATGACTGAGTTCTGTATTTTTATATTTATCCGGATTCTTATAAATATCCTCGACAACACCCATCTGCTCAAAAACACGCTTATAAACACCGTTTGGATGTTCCGCGTCAAGGATAATATGCTCTCCGGCTTTCTTCGGAATGTCCGAAATTACGTGATAATATATGTTTTCTTCCATGATTCCTCCTTGCAGAAAAGGAATGCTTTCCACTCCTTGCGTTTATTTTGACTCAGGATTATTCCGCTGCTTTACATTATTATACGACAGAAAAAGGAAATGAAAAAGAGATTGTTACTATAATTATCGGGATAATTGCCCCCACCAAGGGCAGGAGTGGATATGCATTTCCTGCATCACCATCAGCGTTTTTTTGAATAGTAAACCATATCAGCATCACGCTTCCCTTCCGAATATCCCAGTTTGGTGTAGAAGGCATTCGTCCGGATATTCCATACGGGGGTGTCAAGCGTAAAAAGCTTTACATCCGGGAACAGATTCTCGATCTCCCGCATCATAAAGAGACCATATCCTTTCCGAAAATGCTGCGGATCGGTGAATACTCTTCCGATGTTCAGCGTATCTCCCTTCCGGAACAGGATTGCACCGCCAATGATCACTCCGTTTCCATCAACCAGTTTGAATAAATGATTCATTCTGGCCATTCTGACATGGAACGGAACAGACTGATATCCAGGCGGACCGCCAGGGGAAGCCGCGCCTACCTCCACGTCACTGTCGAAAGCCTGTTTGGAAATGCCGGCCAGCACCAGGGCGTCCGCAGTCCCTGCTTTCATGAACTGTAAATCCACAGATTTGTCCCCCTGTTCCTTTACTTGCATGCGATATACACATCCATACCCTCGCCGACTGTTTCAAAGCAGGGAATCACTTCATTTTCCACGTGTTCCAGCCCGTTCGTCCTCATATAATCCCGCAGGGTGTGATACGCTCCCGGGATCGTCACAAAGGGATTGTCAAACGGCCTGTCGATATGGATCGCAGCGTATTTATGTGCGGACTGCTCCTTGATTTCGTACTCTTCAGGCTTGACGTTCTCCGGCAGGATCAATGCCGCAGTATATCCGTGCATATTAAACACATTCACCTGTTCCTGCGACACCTTCGGAAAATCCCATCCGATGACTCTCGGATTCTCGATCCTATTCACTTCCGCGCATTTGTACATCCTGCCGATGGCGTCTGCTTCCGGCTCCCGGCTGATCACTGTATACTCCGCATAATGGAATCCTTTGACTGTCTCAGTGCGGAGATTTGAATAAGCGTCGCTGCGCTTATCCATTTCTTCCCTGAAGAGATTATCCAGGGAGCAGTTAAAGATTTTACAGATTTCTAGCGCTTTTTCCATTTCAGGATTCGCCGCGTCCATTTCCCACTTTGAGATCGTCTGGCGGCTTACGTTCAGCTTCTCTGCCAGCGTTTCCTGCGTCATGTTTGCGCTCAGCTGTCTTAAATACTGAAGATTCTTGCCAAAGGTCATGTTCCTCCTCCTTTTCATCTGTCTTGATTTCTCCCGGCCGCTCTTTGCTCCGCGTCGCAAGGACAGATTAACATGAGGCAGAAATCTTTCCAACCAACCGGCAGGCGCTGTTTCAGCGAATTGCGCAACTGCAGGTTGCGTTGCTTTGCGTCCTCTGCAGGCGCCTTCTGTTCAGTCATTTCCCCTCAAAATCATCAGCATGCTTGTTGAAAAAGTCATGATATACCCTGGGGTTTTTCAGTTCTGTCCAGCTGTCCGCCACCC
>CACZQU010000230.1 GCA_902783305.1 uncultured Lachnospiraceae bacterium
ACTATTCAGCCGTCCCTGAAAATGCGCTTATCTGAACGTCATGCTCGCATGTAAGGGCAGATGAGCGCATTTTCAGGTGACAGCCTGTAGGCTGTCACCTCCCTTCATGACAAATTTAGTCACGCGAAGCGGGGCGGAAAAGCGCCGACAGGCGCGAATTTGGAATGAAGGGAGGGACGGCTGAATAGTAACATCGCCAACTGATGGCCATGCAGGAGAGCCGGGGTTTCCATAGAAAGCACTGAAATGCCTTCCCTGAACACAAAAGAGCCAAAGCAAAGGAGAAAAACCATGAGCAAACTGGGAAAGAAGAAAAGCCAGAAGGAAGCAAAGCAAAAGCAGATGGTGCAGCAGCTTGCCGCACTGAATCGCAAGAAAGAAACGAAAAAGAAATGAAGTTATTTCCGGCGGCTTCCTTCAGGAGCCGCTTTTTTTCGAGATTTCTCTTCACGAAAAATGAAAACTACAAACCCGCGTCGGCGAGTGATAAGCTGTGTCGATGTTCGAAGGACTCTTCAGACGAAAGGATGGTGAAAATCAAATGGCAAACCAGAAAATCAACAATTTAGGCGGTGATACTCCAAAATGGAGAAAGGATCTTTCCAGCTATAATCCAGAAAGAAGAGGCCGCAGGAATCCGATTGAAAACGGTGTAATGCTGCAGGGATTCGAATGGTACTTGCCGGAGGATGGCAGCCACTGGGACAAACTGGCCAAAATGGCACCGGCATTGGTCGGCAAAGGAGTAACGTCGATCTGGCTGCCGCCGGCATACAAAGGTCAGGCCGGAATCCATGATGTAGGCTACGGTGTATATGACACCTATGACCTTGGGGAATTCGATCAGAAGGGCACTGTCCCTGTGAAATATGGTACCCGTGAAAGCTACCTGAACTGTGTCAAAGTATTCCAGGATGCCGGGATTGATGTTTACGCGGATATCGTCCTGAATCACAGAATGGGAGCTGATGGAACGGAAAAAGTCGCTGCTGTGGAGAATGATCCTCTCGACCGCACCAAAGAGATATCCGACGTACAGGATATCGAAGCCTGGACCCGTTTCACTTTTCCGGGAAGACATGGTGTTTATTCTGACTTTGTCTGGGACGCCAGCTGCTTCTCCGGCGTAGACTGGGACGAGAGGCGTGAAAAAGGCGGGATCTATAACTTTGAAGGTTCTCCGTGGGCAACAAATGTCGATAAAGAAAACGTCAACTATGATTATCTGATGGGAGCCAATGTCAATTTCTCCAATGACAGTGTCCGGGAGGAACTGAACAAATGGGGACAATGGTACCTGGATACGGTCCATATGGATGGATTCCGTCTGGACGCTGTCAAACATATTCCCAGTGATTTTTATCCCGAATGGCTGTGGAATCTCAGGGTAAATAACAACCTGGAGCTTTTTGCCGTCGGGGAATACTGGCATGCCGACGTAGAAGTGCTGAAAGCTTATCTCGAAGAGGTGGATGAGTGTATGTCATTGTTTGATGTCCCTCTTCATTTCAATTTCTTTATGGCCAGCAATTCCGGCGGCGCATTTGATATGAGAAACCTGTTCCACAGAACCCTGGTGGAAGAACGTCCGGATAAAGCCGTTACCTTCGTCTCAAATCACGACACGCAGGCAGGACAGGCCCTGGAAAGCGTGGTGGAGCCCTGGTTCCAGCCTTCCGCTTACGCGGCGATCCTGCTTCGGCCTTCAGGATATCCCTGCATTTTCTACGGCGATTATTACGGTGTAGAAAAGGTCGGCAATCCCGGTATTCCGAAGGAACTGGATGTGATGATTGACTTGCGCAGGGGACGGCTGTACGGAGAGCTTCACGATTATCTGGATCATGAAGACCTGATCGGATGGACACTGGAAGGGGACGAAAGACACAAAAACTCTGGTCTCGCCGTTGTCATGACCAACCGGCTGGGAGGAACGAAACGAATGTATGTCGGTACCAGCCATGCCGGGGAGAAATGGGTAGACTCCCTCTTCCGCTGCGAAGAGGAGGTCGTGATTGACCAGGAAGGCTTCGGAGAATTCCGCTGTCTGGACGGATCGGTCAGCGTCTGGGCTTTAAAGGTAGCGGCAGCAGCCGCAGTCGAGAACATACGCCCTGTCATCGCGTGACGAAAAACAGCCGGTTTTCCATTGATGCCATCATTGCATCATGGAAAAACCGGCTGTTTTTCGTTTATTTTCATTTCCTGTGTTTATACCACCTGACCGACATCAGGATGATAAAGACTGCTGCCGCGGCCGCAGCGAAAGCGGCACCGACAGTTTTATAGACATACGGGACATTCAGCGACAGCTGGGAATAGCAGCCGTTGAAATAATAATCCAGAAGAGGCTCGATCATCTTACGCTGTTCCGCTTTGAGATCCTCTTCCATATAAATTCTTTCTCCGAGTACCATTGTCACCGGGTTTTCCGGGGAATACGGTTCCCAGATGATTTCATCGGTGCCCGGATCTCCGTTTCTTGCAAACCGGACCCACATCGACTGAATGGTATCGGCAAGCTTTTCATCCACATGTCCTCCGGTATATATCGTATCCGAAAGGTTGTCAAAGACATATGCAAGCTCCATGGCATGGCATGCTCCACAGGTCTCATCTGCACCTGGAAAGGAAAAGTAATAATTGTAGGCTTTTCCTCCGTTTTGCGCATGAAGCGCAGCCTGCCTTAGCGCCGGAATCCTGAACAGCACTTCATTGTAAAACTCTGTCAGATTCCAGATTCTCTTATCCTTCTGAAGGGAAAAGAAGCCCTCAAGATACTTCCGGTCTTCCTGCGTAATCCTGGAGATATTATTTTCATACAGGATTTCCAGGCCATGCCGGTAGATCAGCTTCCCGCTGACAAGATTCGTATAATATCCTAATTCGTTGATCCAGTACCGGACCTCGTCGGAATTTGTACCAATCATGAGGTCAAGGCCTGCGGTCTTTCCCTCCTCATATGCTCCATACAGATCCTCCGGAAGCACGACACCGTCCCGCTCCGGAAAATTGTTATAGTCATTCAGCTTTCTGTTTACCGCCGCGATCTCTTCCTCGCTTAAGGCCGTCAGTTCATCCATCGTAGAACAGCCGGTCTCTTTAAGAAGCCGCCGTGTCAGGTTCCGGCATTCATCTTTGCTGTATGTCAGGCAGATCGAGCCGCTTTCGGAAATCACTCTTCTGAACAGACCTTCCGTCCCGTCGATCAGAGGAAGCAGGGACACACTTCCTCCTCCCGCCGACTCTCCGAAAATGGTTACATTATCCGGATCACCACCAAAGCCGGAGATATTTCTCTGTATCCATTTCAGTGCGCAGATCTGGTCAAGCAGGCCGAGATTGCCGCTTGTCATAAACTCTTCACCGCCTGGTACCATGGAAAAATCGATAAAGCCATAAAGCCCGGCACGATATTCAACCGTGACGAGAATGATATCAGCGTATTTCTCCACGAGATTATGCCCGTCATACATGGGGTCAGAAACCGCTCCCCAACCGTAAGAACCGCCATGAAAAAATACCATGACCGGTTTCCCGGTGCCGGTGCCGGTATCGGCACGGTTCGTCCAGATATTCAGCGTCAGACAGTCCTCGCTCTGAGGGTAATATGACCCTGGCTCAGAAGGCCATTCGGTCTGAACCGGAGCATGGCCAAAGAAGAATGCCTCACGGACCATCTCGCTGTCCTGCGCAGGTACAGGGCTTTTCCAGCGAAGAGGGCCTGTAGGGGGCTCGGCATAAGGGATTCCCTTATAGGAAACCACACTGCCTTCCTCCTGCCCGACGAACACGCCATTATTGCAGGCGACTCCCATCGTTTCGTCGTACATGCCGGAAATGATCCGGTTCTCTCCGTACTGGCGTCTTACTCTGTCCTTAAAGGATTCTTCCTTTATATTCTCTGTGCAGCCTGCCAGCAGAACAGCCCCAATGCACAGGATGATACCCGTCCTTACTGTTCTATGTCTCTTCATTCTCCCCTCGACAGATCTTGTAAGATAAGAGTTTCCTCAATTATCATCAGTTCCCGCGTCTTTATCATCTTCCGCGTCGTTGGTTTCATCTCCCGCCCCGGCAGATACTGTCTTCAGGAGCCAGTTATCAATAAGCTGGCCGTTCAGACGGCCAATCGGCAGATGATTTTACCATGGATCCTCAGTATTCAGTGAAAAACAGAAGACCAAAGGTACCGGGGCCGCAGTTAGCGGCGATCGCCGGAGATGCTTTCTGGAAGCAGACTTCATCAAACAGGATTACTGCTTCCACCATTTTTCTGATCTTCTCCAGTTCTCTGGTCGACATTCCGACATAAGTGATAAAGAGCATCCGCCGGTCAATGGTTCCGGACACGCGGAAAACCGAGGAAATATATTTTTTCCACGCCTTTTTCCTGGAACCGAAATAGACTTTTGCCACACCCATTCTGCCCTTTTTCAGGACAAGGACAGGATGAGCCATAAATGCGTCAGCGAGATGTCCCACCCATTCCGGAACCTGATGTTGTCTTGTCAGAAAAACCAGTGTATCCGTGATAAAACTGGTGTGCACATGTCCTTTCAGTTTTTCCATTTTTTCCGCGATCAGGCCAACATCCATCCCTTCGCCTGCGAGACGGGCCGCTTCAACAGCCATCAGCCCCTGACCGCTGGAAAGATGCTCCGAATCGATCACTGTCACATTTCCAAAATCCTCCGCTGCTTCCATAGCTGCCTGATAGCCGCTGTGTGCCACCTTCCCGGAAATCGAAAGATGAATAATATTATTTGCTTCGTCAAGCTGTTTCGAGAAAAAGGCAATGTGATCCTGGACAGAAGGAGAAACGGTTTCAATCCGGACATCCGGATCCTCCATAAATGACAAAAGGCCTCTTGTCTCGATTTCCAGGCCGTCCTTAAATAATCCGTCTTTTGTTTTCACCATGTGCGGAATCTGCGCAATGTTATATTTCTCCAGAAATGCTTTGGGTAGATCCGCCACGCTTTCCGTTGTCACTTTGATCCTTGCTTTTTTCTGATGCCCGCTCACCCAGGCTGTGCTTTCAAGTACAAGCTCCTTCGAGGTGCCTGTCACCGTGACAATGTCTTTGGGAAGAAAATGGTAAATGGTATTTTCCAGATCCTCGCCTGTCACCGGCTTCATCAGATATCCATCAAAGCCCTCCCGCAGATACATGCTTTTTATGTCGCTTCCGGCATTGGCCGTCAGCGCGATAATCTTCGATTCACGGCATAGCCCTCCGGTCTGCACCCGTATGGCATGCATACACTCGATCCCATCCATCCCCGGCATCTTGTGATCCATCAGAATGACATGATACGAATCCTCCATTGTCCTCAAGAGCGCTTCCTCCCCGGAGGACGCCAGATCCAGTCTGACACGGGTGCCTCTCAGAAGCTTCGATACCACCATAAGATTTGCCTTCGTATCGTCCACGACAAGCACTTTGGCATCAGGAGCTTCAAAAGATTCCACATACATGTGCTTTTCTCCGGCCTGATTCCTGTTCTCCACATCAAGCTCTCCCACCGGAACGTCACTGATGATTTTCTGAGGAATCTCAATCTGAAAGGTGGAGCCCTTCGTATAGACACTGTTTACCGTGATCCTTCCTCCCATCAGATCCACAAACTGCTTGACGATGGAAAGACCCAGTCCTGTCCCTTCGATGTATTTATTCTTTTCCACATCCACCCGTTTATAAGCCGTAAACAGGTAGGGAATACTTTCTTTTCTGATTCCCATGCCGGTGTCGCTGATCGAATATGAGACCAGCGCACCTCCCATCCCATCCTTTTCACACTGAACCGACAGCCTTACCGATCCTTCCTTTGTATATTTTATGGCATTGTTCAAGGTATTGATCAGAATCTGCTTGATCCTCATCTCATCTCCCAGAAGCTCTGAGGGAAGATCTGGTGAAACATCCACATGAAACTCAAGATCCTTTTCCCTGGCCCGTATCCAAAGCATTCCTACGACATCCGAAAGCATGTCTGAGGTGTGGTAGGGCGCGATGCTCAGTTCCATCTGTCCTGATTCAAATTTGGACATATCCAGAATATCATTAATCAGGTGAAGCAGCATCTTGCTGGCCGACTGGATGTTTTCTGCATCCTCGTTGATCTCCTTTGAAGCATTCTGGCGGAGAATCATCTCATTCAACCCGATGATCGTATTGATCGGGGTACGGATTTCGTGGCTCATGTTGGAAAAAAAGCGGTTTTGCGCCTGGTTGAGCTTCCGTATCTCTTCCTTCTGAGCCTCCTGCTCCAGAACATTTTCCTTGGCTGTGTATTTATAATAAAAAACCACCACTCCGAGAAGCAGCTGTATTCCGATAAAAACAAAAAAGTCACCCAGATTGCTCTTGTTAAACGCATTATCCACCCCCTGTAAAAGGAAGAGGAAAACCAGTGCAGAATCAGCAAGCATCATAAGAAGCATGTACAGTCTGACATCCAGATATAAGCAAAACGGAATACACATGGAAACAATCATAAAAAGTGTCGGTTCCACTCTTTCGCCATAAGAAATATAATCCAGAGCGCTCATCTGAAATACCCACCAAAGCACCAGCACCATCGTTATTG
>CACZQU010000231.1 GCA_902783305.1 uncultured Lachnospiraceae bacterium
CACAATACCTTCAGAACCGAGATCTAATTCCAACGTATCTCCAATACTATATTTCTCTTTATAAGTACCATCTTTGACAGATTGAATAACCGCTTTCCATCCATCTTTATTATGAAAAGACTGAAAAGGTACACAGCTGGATAATAATAGACCAATTATCGAAATGATTACTACGATAATAACAATACCGGGGATCCTTTTCTTTATCATCATTCTTGTCTCTCCTTCTTGTTTTACAGTATAAAATTACCGCTCTTCTGACCGTTAAAAATCTGTTCCAAAAACATCTTTGCTTCTGCCGCCCCGCCACATGCTTTGAAACTTTTAGATACCCGAACGGCACATTCCTTATACTGTGGTTCACATAGTACTTTTGTCAAAGCATTAAGGATATCATCTTCAGATATCGATTTCAGTCTAAATCCAGCTCCCAGCTCTTCTGTCCTCTTTGCCACTGCATCCTGCTCCGGCGTCTGTGGAAAAAGTACTAATGGCACACTGAAATACAATCCTTCTGAAGCTGAGTTCATACCACAGTGAGTGATAAATGCATCGGCAATCGACAGAACCGCCATCTGATCTACCGACTCGTAAACCTGAATATTCTCTGGCAAGTCATCAAAATGATCAGTATTCGTGCCCATGGAAATGATCACCTGCCAGCCGGTTGCAGCAAGAACATTGATGCAGTTACGGTAAAACTGTCTGTTCTGATTAACCGTTCCCATTGATATATATACTGTCTTCTCTGCCGTCTTTTCGATAGGATTGGTGATTGGTCTGATGGATGGCCCAATGAAATGATATTTGTCAGAAAACGTATCTGAGCATGGCTGGAAATATTTCGACGTATACACAATTGTATTCGTTTCGTTATCATTCTGCACAATGTCGAGCAAACTCCTCACAGGATATCCTTTATCACGAAGGCGTTTCAGCTGCTTATTAATGCGAGGCAACGCTAACAGCATCCTTACAATATCCCAGGCACTTTCTCGCATATACTTAGATGAGTACCGATTAAAAGCAAATGTTGTCGTTGACGATACATAAGGCAGTTGATGTTTCATGGCTGCGAGCTTACCCCAAAATGCAACCGAATCAGACACAATCACATCTGGCTTTATTTCTCTAATCATACGGCTACTCATCTCATCGAGAGCAAGCGTCGATGAAACCAGAAGTTCAGTCGCAAAAACCTTGTCCTTACCGACTCGGTCAGCGTTTTCCTTATCTTCCATCTCAAAATCGTATCCGTCACAACCTACGAATGTCGCGCCAGCCTTTTCAATCTTTTCTCTGAACGCTTCAAACGAAAAATACCAGACCTGATGTCCGGCTTCAGTAAGAGTCTTAACCAGTCCAAGCGTCGGATTGGTATGTCCGTGCGCCGGAATACAGAACCACGCAACTTTCATAATATATTATTCCTCCACAAACTCCGATTTGTCGCAGCCCTACTCTGCACATATTCCTCTTATAGGTAAGCTCTACATCGTAGCCAAGCTCTTCCATCATCTTCAAAAAAGTCTCTATGACAAACTGCTCCGGCCTTTGGTGCACCATCTAATATCTTATTACAAAAACTATAATCGAAAACAACTATACTGGCAAGATGTAGTTTCCCGCACAATCCTTGACATTTCAACGTCCTCAGCGCCTTTCTAAGCCTCGATCAATCATCTTCCCATACCACAGGTATCCACACACTCCTCTGTGTGGATATCGCTCCGCTTTGCTCCTGCGTTTACTTTATCCACTCACCGCAAGAAAGCATGATAACCACACCTGCATGAAAAAACAAAGCACAGAATCGAAGTCCTGCGCTTTGGTGTGATGATAATGATTACACTGCCAAGTGTGGAAAACCACATCGGCAACATCCTTCATTCATAATGCTCTTGTGCAGACATACTGCTTTCATACAGTTCTTCCAGTTCATGAATGATAACATCCTGTGCATATTGAGTACGTGCATAATCTGCAATTTGAACTCTCCATTCAGGGAAAGATGGCGAATCAGCACGTAAAAGTGCAGTCTGTATTCCATCTGCCAAATCCTGTGGGTTTTCTGGTTGAACCAGTACACCTACTTCGTCATTAACAAAATCTGGAAGTCCTCCTGAATTGGTCGCAACGACAGGTATGCCACATGCCATTGCTTCCAATGCCACCAGCCCGAATGCTTCTCTACGAGACGGAACAACACTTATGTCTGAAACATTATACAATCTGCGAAGTGCCTGCTGATTTACATTACCCAGGAAACGGACTGATGTGAGAGATAATTCTTCAGCCAGTTGTTCCAGTTCTTTCCGTTCTTCTCCATCACCTACTATTAGTGTAAGGGTTTCCGGAAGTCGGCTTTCATATATTCTCACTGCCTGCAAAAGAACATCAACTGCTTTCATCTGAGTCAGTTTTCCAGCATATATCACTATTTTTCTATCCTTGAATTCCTCTTCTTCAATTCCATATATCCTAAGGATTTCGCCCCGACTTAGCTTTTCCCGATGGAATACAGAAGGATCATAACCATTTCTCATCATCACAACTTTATTCTTGCTTTCGGGAAATCTTTCTTCAAGAAGCAAACAATTATCCTTGGATATTGAGATGACCGACTTGCATGCATCTATAGCACACTGTGCATACTGGCGAAATCTTGGCCAGTTGTCATAACCCATAAGATCAGTACCGTGAGCAGTCAGTACCAGTGGAATTTCATGTTTCACCGCCAGGGAAGGCAAAACCCATACATGCTGTCCATGGATGACATCAGGACGATTTGATTCAATCTCCTCCTGAAGCAGGTTATTGAAAGCGAGCATGTATTTAGAAAAATCAGAATCATTCAGATCTCCAAAGGTCATATTACTGCGGGGATGAGTCGTAAAGCATGGAAAATTAAACGGTAAGGAACCATCCGGTACAGGTGAACCGTCCTCAGGCGTGAAAAAAACAGGACGAATTCTTACTCCCGGTATTCTATCATACTCCAATGTATTCTCTGGGAGAAGGATCGTCACTTCATGACCCCGTTCGGTCAAATGAACTGCTAAATTTTTTGTATACGTCCCACTGCCGGAACCGGCAAGCGGAAAATGGTTTATTAATAAAACTTTCAAATCCGCTGTCATCTCCTTCACTTTTCTATCATTCTGACGATGTTCTTGTTCACTATTTCCTGCATTGTTTCTTATGAAAACTATAATCTGAGATTATAAAGATAGCAAGACGGAAGTATTCTAGAGTGTATTTTTTCACTTTTTATTTTGTTATTACTATCTCTATTTTTCACATCCCGGTGGTACTGTGGCCATTAAAGAAAAAAACCGAACCCCCGCGGTTATATAGTTAACCACAAGAGGTCCGGTTCATTCTACTGAGATATGTCTGCAGGGAACGGTTTTCTTGCTCACTTGAACCTGACATCTTTATTCTACGGTCACGGGAACATGTCGAGAAACAGGAAGTTGTCATTGTCATAAAGCGCCTTTCGGACAGTTCCTTACACACTCCATGCATAAGATACATTCCGTTCCGTTTTCACGTTTTCTTGAATTATCAGTCACGTCCACATTCATCGGGCAAAGGCGGTTGCATTTCCCGCAGGAGATGCACTTCTCCTTGTCGCATTTCACACGAATCAGAGAATAATAA
>CACZQU010000232.1 GCA_902783305.1 uncultured Lachnospiraceae bacterium
TCCGAAATGTCTTCTGTGATAGTTCCTCCGTTAAGAAGCACTTCAAACTTCCCGGAAGCATCAATTGTGCTGTGATTCACAAAGTCATTCAAAACAGAATTGGAACTGGTGTCAGCCCAGTAATTTCGCGGCTCTTCCTCCTCTTCGTCAAGCACATCTGACAGATAGCTTGCAACATCCCACGGACAGAATATTTCTGTGTTTCCGAAAATATAACCATCATACCACTTCCGGATCATCTCCAGCTTGTCCGCCATGCCGAAATCATCCAGCATTCTGACGACTTCATCCATGGTGAAACCAAAGTACCGGCTGAACTTCCTGCTTGTAACAGAATAACAGGCAAAATTGTTCGCGCCTGTAAAGATGCTTTCTCTGGAAATACGAAGGCATCCTGTAACGACTGCAAACTTTAAATACTCATTCGTCTTCATCGAGATGCTCATCATACCGCGGATCACATCCAGCATCTGCCTGTAAAATTCTACGTTTTTTGTCTCTTCTTCCTTGGCTAATGGAACATCGTACTCGTCGATCAGAAGAATAACCGGTTTCCCATAAACCGCTTTCATCATGCGCATGATGGTTTTCAGTGAATCTTTGACATCCTCCAGCTCAGCGGTTTCTGCCTTCAGTTTTCCAAACTTCACCATATCATCGGAATCAACCATATCCTTGTGTTCCATGATGACAGTACTGATTTTCTTACAAAGGCCTCCCAATACAGTCCTCAGCATTTTAAATGCTGACTCGAAAGTCAGTCCCTCTACATCCTTCAGAGTAAGGAACAACACCGGATACTGATTCATCCATTCCCGGCAAAAGTCAGGATGTCTGTTAAGGATATCGAGATTTGCGAATAATTCTTTACTGTCACGGCCGACATCAAAGAAGCTTTCCATCATGCTCATGATGAGCGTCTTGCCAAAGCGGCGGGGCCGGGTGAAAAGTGTCACCTTGTTACGGGTCTTTGCCACGAGATCGTAGATCAATTCTGTTTTATCCACATAGTAGCCGTCATCCCTGATGAAATCATCAAATATGTCATTGCCTACCACGATCATCTTGTCCATCCGTACCCGCCTCCCCCTCGCAGATTACCACTGTCATTCAGATTTTACCATCGCCCCAGGAGAAAGAGCAAGCTGCAATGCAGGTCCTTTTTCCGTCCGGTCTGAATTCCTTATATCAGCGGTCTGGTGTCCGATTACATCCGGTGAAAATAACAAAGCTAGACTTTTGTTCACGATGCGGTCAAATATTGTTAACGAAAAGTTATCGGTGCCTGACACTCAGTTCTACCAAAGACCGCACAGGGCTTTACAGGACACCCTCGACCAGGAGTTTATCCCCTATGCGAACCTGTTCTACACCTGTCTCCTTGTGCCTGTTGAAGTTAAAGCTCAGCATATACCCGGTGTCCAGCCCAAAATACTCCAGATAAGCGGCAATCTGTTTTTCGCCTTCCTTATTGTACCTTGGTCCTCGCCAGATTTTCAGTTCCACAATATATTGCTCCCCCAGATAATCCACGATAACATCGGTTCGGGTCTGGTCTCTTGTCTGGGCTTCGATGTAATAATTCCCCGTCCCGTTAATGATCGGTTTCAGGTAAAGCAGGAATTGTTCCCTGCCGTCCTTCTCTTTGAACCTGTCTGTAAGCGGGCCGCAGATTTCTGTATATGTCTCGATGAACCACTTCAGGATCAGGCGCATATTCAGCTTTCCGTCTTTCACAAACTGATTCCTGGCCAGGTCTCCTTCCCTGGAAAAGACACTCATCTTCAGTTCTTCTTCAGAGAGGAACAGATTATAAAGCATGGTCTCGAAGATCCGGTTCGCTATGCGGACAGTATTATTCTCATTCCGTATCAGCCCGTACATCTGCATCTGGACGATTTCATCCTGCTGTGGATTATAGGTGATTTTCGTTCCTTCCATCAAAATACTGCGGATAGACGCCTTCAGGTCAGGATAGTTGTCCAGATTCTTTGTCAGGGACTGAAAGAGTGTATTATTTTCCGCCAGGAGAAGCTTCACGGCTTCATCCAGTCCCCTCCTCGTCCAAGAGCCGATTTGCTCATCAATCAGCTGGCAGATGCGGCTCACCAGAAATGGGTAGCCATTGGTGCACTCCCGGATCAGCTTTGCGATCAATGCCGTATCCATCCCCGTGTGATGGTCGGCTTCATATTCATCGAGCATTCCTTTGATGCCTGTTTCAGGCAGGCTCATGTCTATATCGAAATCTGCCGCAATGTTCCATGGGCTGTTGACTTTGCGGGCTTGCTCCGGACGGATCTTCATCCGCATGTGCTTTACATCTGTGACTCCTGCCAGGATGACAGACTGGAACGTCTTCTCATCAGGGTCATCTTCCCTTTCCAGATAATCCGCTCTCAGCTGTGCCAGAAAATCCAAAAAAACCTGGTTGCTTGCAGCAGTATCCACTTCATCAATGATCATTACAACAGGTTTTTCAGATTTCTCACACCATCCTGATAAGGTAAAAAAAAGTTCATCCAAAACTGCTTTACCATCTTTTCTTGCGACATAGTCCTCCAGTTCGTCCTTTACATCTCCCGGAAGCAGGAGCTTCTTACCTCTCGCCAACACTTGCCGGCTGAAGGCCTGTACGAATGACTCCTCACTTTTGAAGGAGGCATTGCTGATTTTCTGAAAATCCAGGCTAAGCACTTCATATTCCTGTTTCAGATAGTTGGATAACCACGCGATTGTCGTCGTCTTCCCATACTGCCTGGCCCGGTTGATCGTGAAATACTTCCCATCATCAACAAGTTTTTTAATCTCCTCTACCCTCCCGGAAAGATCGACCATATAATGCTTTGATGGTACACATATTGCTGTTGTATTGAATTTCTTCATGGCCGTCCTTTCTTGCCCACAAATGATCCCGGAGCCTGGAAAACTGATTACTATCATCTTCCCGGGTGTCTGGAGCCATTATAAGATGGTAATAAATACGCAAGCCATCCAGTCAGATCATGCCCCATCCCCTTTGTCAGGGCTTGAGCAGCCGCTTTTTCAGGGATTAAATCACCATAAACCCATTGATGGGAAGCCTTCCCCAGCTTATCTCGGTATCCAAACCCTGATAGCTGTTACATCCTTTCCTTCAACAACAAAAGTCAACCTTACGTTCCTTTTCGGAACCTTATAGTAATCAAAGCCTTTCCGCTCATCAATCTCGAAATCATCACCATATACTTTTTTGATCGTCTTCACTGTCGCATCAAATGATATTCCATTCTCAACAAACAATGGAACTCCAGCGTCTTCATCCACAATGACCATTAGTATTTCCGTTTCTTCTATGGTGCAGGGGGTTTCTGTAGAACCGTTATATGGAGACACATCGATCTTTAAGTCTCCCTTTGTCATAGGGACACTCCAGGTGTTGATGGCATTTTCTGATGATCTGGGTTCATATTCCTTGCCTTCATCTTTTTTGTCAAGCTCCCAGCCATCTGACAGAAGATCCTGCATTGTTATATGGCCATCGTAAAACGTCCCATCAAGTATAAACTGGTTTTCCGTCAATTCATCAGCTGATGGAATACCTGAGTCTTCCCCATGAGCAATGGCAGAGAATGATAATATCAA
>CACZQU010000233.1 GCA_902783305.1 uncultured Lachnospiraceae bacterium
AGCTGATCACCGGTGAGGATACCCTCGTACTGGTGGGAGATCACAGCTGGGGGAAGAATCTTTCGGAATGTGAGCAGGATCTGCAGTATATCTGTGAACTGCCCGGCCGGAAGATCCTGACAAGGGGAAACCACGACATGTTCTGGGATGTGAAGAAGACCGGACAGCTGAATCAGCTGTATCATCCGCACCTGACATTTCTGCAGGACAGCTATGAGGTTTATCAGGATTACGCCATTGTCGGAACGAAAGGGTTTACGTTTGAAGGACCATTTTATCTCGACCGGCAAGGCCGGATCATGGGCTGGGATGAAGAGGCGGAAATCCATGCGAAGAAGCTGGTGGATCGTGAGCTTTTGCGGCTTCGGAAATCTTTTGAACTGGCGAAAGCAGACGGATTCAGGAAATATCTCATGTTTCTGCATTACCCTCCCACCAATATCCTGGAGGATCGCAGTGCATTTACCGATATGGCGGAGGAATACGGTGCGGAACAGGTAATCTATGCCCATTGCCACGGTGAAAGCCGGTTCCATGACAGTATCCAGGGAGAATATCGCGGGCGGATCTATCATCTGGTATCCGGAGATTATCTGCGCTGGAAACCGCTGAAGATCCTGGAGTGATCCTGGTGGCGGACGGTTCTCAGTGACTCATCGGGATGAGCCGCTGAGAACCGTCCCCATGCCTCAATTCCATAGAAGATGTTTTTCCAGAATGCTGGCAAACCGTAACAGACCTGACTTATCTTCCTGGGAGAAGCGGTTCGGCTTTGGACTGTCAATGTCCATCACTCCCAGAACAGAACTGCTGCCGGCATGGATCGGTACAACAATCTCCGAGTTGGATGCACTGTCACAGGCGATATGACCGGGAAAAGAATGGACATCCGGAACCAGAACCGTCTCGTTCAGCAGCACGGCGGTTCCACAGACACCTTTACCGACAGGGATGTGGATACAGGCGGGTTTTCCCTGAAACGGACCGACGACGAGCCTTCCTTCGCGCATCAGATAGAACCCCGCCCAGTTGATCTCTGGCAAAGTATCCATCAGAAGTGCGGATGCGTTGGACAGGGCAGGAACATAGAAAGGCTCTTCTTTTACTAATTCCTCGAGCTGATCACATAAGAGGGTATAGTCTGTCATGAACAATTATCTCCTTTGCCTTTTCTGCGTACAGGAAGGACACTGGTATCATATCATGGGAGGAAGGGCTTCAACAAGATCAAACTGACCCGGGGAACGCAAAGTGCGGAATAATCTGCAGGGGTCATTCCGCACTTCAGTCATCCATATGAAAAAGGCGTGCTGCAGACTTGCAGCACGCACCTGGTTCAATCAAAGATTCAATGACAACTGCCCGTTCATCATTTTATAATATCCGTGCTCGATTCTTTCATTTCCTTCGTGAGTCATTATTTCAAAGCTCGAAAGATTCTGAGTCCTGATCAAAAGCTTTATCACACAGTCGAAGCAGCTGATCACGTCACTTTTATTAATGTCTGAAAGACAGATGAGCTGGACGTTGAAATGCCTTGCGATGTCAAACATCGGTTTTAGCAGATGGGCTGATGTAATCTTCCCAAAAGGATTATCCAGAATAAGCACGCTTTTTGCGCTCCTGCTGATCAGTCCGGAGGATGATCTGGTATAATTCATCAAGGTGAGAACAACCGAGAAGAACGCAACGAATTTCTCTGCGCCGGAGCTCTGGGTTAAGGCATTTTCCCATTTTTTGTAGGTTGAATTTGCGCTGTTCAGATCGATCTTGTAAACTCTGACACAGATGGACTCCTTCCGGATATACTTGTGGAGAAGGCGTTCACTTCCGACGATAGTCTTTGCCCGCCTGGTGATCAGCTTGTCTTCAACACCGCTCTTGATCAATTCCTTTATCTCGTTTGCGCCTTGTTCAATCTCGAGCCTGATGGATAATCTGGAGGCCTCCTCTGCTATTTCCTTCTCTCCCGGAAGATCCATCCTGACCATCTGCGTCTGGGGCTTTCCGTCGTATAGATGAGCCCTTGAACTGTTGGCAATCATCCGAAGATCGGTATAAATTCTTTTCCCCTGAATAAAGCATTGGTTCACGATATCATTAAAATCGTTTTCAATTTCCTTCAGATCCGTTTCGATTTTGCGGTTGATTTTTTCAATCGACTCAATCATCATACTGATACTTTCGCTGGCTGTATGCAGCCGGTCTCCCTTTATCCGGAAATCCTCGAGCATTTCCCTTACAGAATCCAGCTTGCCCACAATTTCGACAAGAACATTGCCGCTATAAGCAGCTATGGTATTGCGTACTCTGTCATTCAATCCGGCTTTTTTGGTAGCATAAACGTTTTTACAGTCAGTCAGACCGGTCCTGATCTTTTTCCACTGCATGTCAGGTTCGGCAGTTAAGATGATTTCCGGCAGAACCGTACCGGCCGGATAATCCTCAAGCGAATCACCAACCTGATCAGACACTCTTTCCAGCGAGCGTTTTTTCTCACCAAGCGTAAAAACCTGATCGGTAAAGGTTTTCAGTGCATTCCTGGCATTCCGGATACGTTCATCAAACGATTCCCCTATCTCTCCCTGGGGGAGCGGGATACCCTGATAATCCGCCAGAGCCTGTAATGCCTGCTTATAATCTGCCTCGGCGGAACTGCATCTGCTGTTTTTTTCATTATACTCTTTCTGAATGGAATCTCTGCTCTTCTCCATGTCATGCAGCTCTTTTTTTACTTTTTGCAGCTGATCCGGTGAGAACGTAGTATCTGTGTATTCTGCTTCTTCACAGTCGTATGCCGCGAGCTCCTTCTCCGCCCCGGATTTCTTTTCCTGCTCAGACCTGAGATTATTTCTTATCCCTTCCAGGCTTTCATGCAAGCTGCTCAAAAGGGTATCATACTGCTGACACAGAGAAGTCAGGTCATCCTCAATCACCGCTGATTCTGCTGCGTTATCTACCTTGGCGATGATCGACCGTGTCTGGTCAAGAGATGCGTTGTTATCTTTCTGTTCCGACTGCAGACGGGCTAATGATTCACTGCAGTGTTTATAGTCAGTGCAGGCTTTATCATAATCACGCGCAGCCCTTTCTCTGGCTATATATGCCTCCTGCCGCTCATAAGATAAACCGGTCTCGTCTACGAGCATACTCTCCAGCTCGTTAAAGGAATCCAGCCATGAGACGATGCGCTGAATTTCCTTTTTGTTTCTGTTCAGTTCTTCATCACATTCATCCAGCTGCTTTTTAAGTGTCTGTGCTTCTGCATCAAGGCGGTGAAGTGCTGTAAGCAGATCCTGACCCTCCTGCTTCAGGGACCGGATCCGGGCTTCCTGTTCCTCTTTCCACTCTGCCGGATAATCAAAGCGATTGATCATCCCCAGCTCTTCTTTTGCTTCTGAGAGGTGTTCTTCCAGATACACTGTCCGGTCATCCAGACCATTGATCTTTTCAACAATCTGGTCAATATATCCGTTCCTATCGGAAAAATATTTCCTGTCGCATACAGCCAGAAAGGCTGAAGAATCCATTTCGCCGTCAAAAATCCGTTCAACCTGTTCCATGGTGAATAAAGGTACAGCAGCGGGAAGCCAGTCAATATTTCCGGCTGAAAGAATCCTCTGAAGGTCTTTTTCTGTGGTAAACAAAAGAGAATAGGCCAGCTCCGGATAACCGGAAAGGATCTTCTCTGACTTTTTGTCAGAGAGCTTCCCGTCTTCGATCAGTCCGCAGAGATATTCCTCACCGGATCGGCAGGAAATCCCTGTGGATCTTACATATTTCATGACCTCCGGGATAATATGAAGGCAGCCTTCTCCCGCCGCATTTCTTTTTTCTTCCAGAACCTGCCTTTCATGCTTTACGGCAGTTATGCCTGCATCCGTGAAATCGATTTCTTTCTGAACGGCTTGATGAAGAACGGCAGAAAACATGGCGCTGCTGTCAAGACTGTATTTATCACAGATTTTTACGAGGCTTTCATGGAGAGTGTCATAGACCTCCCTCTCCTGTTCAGCTTTGCTGGTGCTGTCGGCGTTTTCCTTTTTCTTAATGGTAATTAAAGCTTTTTCATCCGGAATTTCAATCTGCCTTTCCTCAATTTCTTTCATCCTTTTCTCTGTTTTCCGGACATCCAGATCGAGCTTTTTCTTCAACTGCAGCTTCTGGGCTTTTACTGATTCCATTTCTTCTCCGGAATAAAAGCCGTCGAATTTTCGGATCAGATCCATGTGCAACGTCTGAACACGTTTATCGGTATTATTTTTTGCCGCATTTACCGCCGCATCAGCAGTACTGTATTTTTCCTTCGCGTTATTCAGTCCCTCTTCAGCCTCTTTCCTTTTTGACTCAGATATGCGCAGGGATTTCGTTTCACTCTCTATTCCTGCTGCAAGCGCAGAGGCTTTATCCTTCTGCGATTTTTCGGTATCCTTTGCTTTCAGAAAAACAGAATATTTCAGGCTGGCAATCCGTTCAGCGTCTTCGGAATGATTCTCTTTATCTTCGATCATTCTTTTGAGCTCTTTGCTTCTTGCCTCAGCCTCCTGTATCTGCCGGTAGAGTCTGGTGCACTGAAGGATGTCTTCCTCATGCCTTTTGAAGTCAAGATCTTTCTTACATTGATCAAGAATAGCACTGACTTCCTCGAAAGC
Organism: uncultured Lachnospiraceae bacterium; assembly: GCA_902783305.1. GTDB lineage: Bacteria > Bacillota > Clostridia > Lachnospirales > Lachnospiraceae > Blautia_A. The sequence continues at coordinate 4,653 of CACZQU010000233.1, forward strand.
GGCTTTTTCCAGAGTATACTGGTTCTGAGCAACATAATATGCTTTCGATTTTTTTTCGTACTCGATATGTCCGATCAGTTCATTCTGCCTGTCTATGCTCTGGCTGACCGCTTCGATTTCTGCTTCCAGGGCGGCAATCCGCCGCGAGAGAGCAGATTTAAAGCCCCATGCTTCCGATATTTTATGGGTCAGCTCGTCATCTGCCATATACAGATCCACAACCATATCTTTTACAGCTGTCAGCTCTGTCAGCAGCTGGCTGTTGGTTTCCTTTTCCTGGATCACCATTTCCTTATCGGTGATTTTTCTGGCATAATTGATCAGCATAGTCTCCAGTGAGCTGTCGGCTCCCCTGGATGCCGCGCTCGTCAGTTTTTGTTCAATGGCCGGGATAAAGAATTTCGCAATAAGCTTATCCGAGGTCTTTGCATCATCAAAATACTGATTCAGACCGCCTTCATCTTTGTTTAACGTTTCAATTACCGACTCCCATTCTGCTCTGTGAATCCCATACTCTTCCGAAAGCATTTCTGCCCATTTTACGGAATCATCCGAGGAATAGTATTCCAGGATCCCTTTGCTCGCCTTACTTTTTTCCCTGACAAAATCAAATGGAGCAGGGACAAATTTTCCGTTATCATTTTTCGACAGATCCAGCGAAGCAATACTATATGGAGAGCGGTTCTCATATGTCGTTTTAAAGGTATAGTATTTTACCTGATTCCCCCGTTGGTTGTCTTCGGAAGAATTACTTGCACTTGCGGCTATCGCAATGCCGGTAAGAAGCTTATCTCTGCTTTCATCCAGATTCCATTCAAGCAGGATAAAGGAATGCTCTCCTGAGTGAGCAAAGTAATCCTCGATATGGCGTCCGCCGGCCATGGCCTTTGGATGAACGGGCTGCATCATCAGCTGAACAAGAACGGTCTTACCACCGCCGTTATTCATATTAAACAAGGTATTCAGTGCCTCGCCGGACTCAGGGGAAGACAGATCATACAGCTCATCGGGTATAAACCTGTTTCCGTCATTATACGTGAAATTGACGATACGTATCTTACTTATCTGAGGCATGCTTTTCCTCCTCGATCCAGTTGTTGATCATCTGGACACGGTCTTTTCGAAGAACATACGGCATAAGGTCTTTTGTCTTTCTGGTCGGTGTGATTTTTCCGCCTTCATCCAGGGAAAACAGTTCATCTGCTTTGAACTTTAACAGGATCCGGTTTACTATACCATAGCGATCCTCAGTCTTTCGGCTGATGCTGTCGCCTTCTTTCTTGCTGAGCCAGTCCTGCGCAAGCATATGAAAATTTTCGCTGTAATCATCTGTCTTATCTTCATCATCGACTCCTTCACGGGTGACACTCTGGCAGTGCTGCGTGAACTCTTTTATCAGTTCTTCTTTTGTGATAAAGTCTCTTACAAGCGCGTCATTTCCTTCTCCTTTAAAGAAAAGGTAGAGGATATAGACCGCCAGATAGTTCAACAGATACAGATCCCTGTTTCTGATTTCACTTGATGCCTTTATATCCGAACGGTAATCCACATTGTTTTTCAGAAACAGATCATTATCCTGGGTCGGAACCATGTAAAGCCGGTCCTGAGCCTGTAATACTTCAAATCCCAGCTCTTCTCCCATCTGATCAAGCTCATCCCTGACCTCAATATCTTCCACATCATTCCATAAGAGACTGTTTTCATTTCTGTCAATCCAGCCTTTTTTCATCAACTCGTGGAATAGCTTCAGTGTTTTATTCATCATCGTTCCACCTCGACCAGATAATCCGTCATTTCCACTTTCGCACTTGTCCTGCCGTCTGTAACGGTAAATACAAATGTTTCATCCGATGTGGTAAAAAATATCCGTTTCATTTCCAGCTGGTTTTTCGGGAGATTCGCCATTACCCAGAGAAGGTCAAGCTCTCCTAATGGTTCTGTTACGATTAATCCATCCGAATTCCGGAGCAATTCGATATCAATTTTCTCTTTCTGATAGATCGTCATCAGCGTGTTCGGCAGCAACCGGTCTTTACTCCATCGAAGCAATTCATCCATCGATAAGGAGCGGATGAATTGCTGAATGGTAAAGGATTCCTTATCCTGGAGAAAAGCGAAGAAGGAGGAGCAGATTTCCATATATAACGCATTTCTCTTTCTGTTCCGCTTTTCCGTTTTCTCATCACTGTTATCGATCTCAAGACCGGATTCTTCTTCTGCGTCTGTGATTATCCCATAGGAAGCGTAGAAATTTTCTATACTGAATTTTTTTTCCAGATCAGGACGGGCAAGCGGCCAGAGCAGAGTCAATACCGCGTCTCCAAGACGATCTCCCATTTTTCGGAGTCTGACCATGATATCCTGAGTAAAGTCCATCCGTTCAAAGCTTTTTATGGCAAAGCTGTCCCGCAGGATCTGGTGATAAGAGTCAGAAACCGAACTTTTTGCGTTGATCAGGGAGCGCTGCTCGGCAATAGTGAGGTCAAGATTTGTGTTGATTTCATTCAATGCCTTCAGATTTTTCCTTGCTTCTTCCGTATCCGCTCCGCTGTCAAGGGCATTTCTGACGGCCTCTGCTTCCCTGAGCGCGCTTTTCTGTATTTCCTCAAGCTCTTTTTGTTCATCAACCATGAGATTCCTGAACTGCCGGACTATACGTTCATATTCATCTACGGTTATCTTCATAATATTCTCCCGGCATCGGAGAATAAAGTCGCCAAGGCTGTGGCTCATATTACGGAGCTTTGCCACAAGCTCCCTGCTTTGGGAAAGAGCTTCCGAATAATTCTTTCTCTTCATGTACTCCTGCATTTTGAAACGAGTAACCGAATAATCCAGCTCGGATTCGATTTCCCTGGACCGGTATAAAAAGTCAAAAACATCATCGGTCAGATAATATGATCCCTTTTCTTCGTTGATCAGACGAACCGGCAAGCTTTTGAACATCTGGGCATCTGCAAAATACGTATTGTATTCGATCATCTGTCCGTTGTTCTGAAGTACATTTACAACAATAAAGTATGCAAGCTTTTCTGTGTCGATCACATATTTCTCCGGAACAATCTGAATAATACTGTCAAGGAAATATTCGATGTCCTTCAGCGTACAGGTCAGCATATCGCTGAGGGTACGCTCCTTGATATACAACAGGACGGCAACAACCAGATTGTTTATGATATCATTGTCCCCTTGAAACATCTGCCTTATATGATCAGGACAGCTCGTAACCGTTATGCTGCGTATGATATCAATAAACTTCATCCTGTTTTCAAAGCCGGTAAGCATTTCATTAATATCCGGACGAAGCATTTGTTCACCTCTCGCCAAGTGATGTATACGATATGATCTCCTGGGGAATAAGCTTGTTCCCTTCAAAAACGGCGTGTAAAAACTCCTTCTCCTCCACGGAAAAATCCTCAGTCAGATCATCGAAGCTTATGTTGCCTTTCCGTGATGAAGGACTGTCCTCCAAATCAATATACCGGGCTTTTTCTATCATTTTTCTGTATCCGGGGATAAACAATACAATATCCAGAGAAGGATTTGCTTCCCTGGTTCTTCTGTAAATATCAAACCCCTCTTTGTCGATATCGCCCCAGTATAAAAACCGGACAGCCGGATTTCCCATAAATTTCACATACTCAACAAGAGCACCCTTCTTATGTGAGATTTTGTTTCCGCTGCCAAATACGACGCCGTCGATTTTTGTTCCAAACAGGCTTCTGTAATGATCCTCAAACATACATCGCCTGATATTAAACCATATATCTTTATTCTCGCAGATAAGCAGTACCATATTGTCTTTTCTTTCCGGAATATAATCGTGGAAACAATATTCCGGCGTGTCATAGAATCGAAGATCCGAATCGGTTATCGCCAGATTCCGAAGCAAGGTCTTTACGGAAGGATCATCCAGGACTTTCTCCCGCCCGAAAATCTCAAAAGAGCGCTCTTTTCTGGAGATGGCCTCCCCTTGTCTGCCCGAAAAAAGATAGGTGTTAAGCTTATCAATCACTTCTGCGTTGCTTTCATATTCATCGGGATGCGTGGCCAGAAATCCGCTTTTGAGTAAAGCCGGATGCAGAATGCCTGTTTTTAATGCCGTATCTGCACTTGCTCCGTCCTGAATGGTGATTTTGTATTTTTTCTTCAGAGGATACTTCCTGTTTCCGTTCGTCGCGGAGTTCTTCACAGGCTCCAGTACTCCGGCACTGACTAATCCGGTAATGACATCGAACATGCCCTTGGTATCCGATGGATTACCCTTCAACAGGGCAATAAGATCTTCCAGGCTGATGTGCTTTTTCCCATATTCCAAAAGACTTTTTCTGATGTTCATTTCACTGCTCCGGCTGTGTGTGCGATGATACCTGTGCCATCCCGTTATTGAGATTCAGGCTGAGAGTTTCGGCTTTCTTCATTATAGTCAGAACATCCTTCACAGAAAGGGGAGGACGGTTCTTTCGCCTGGTGAATCAGACAAAAAACCGTCCCTTTGTCATACAGTGTATTTGTTTATTGGATTATGAATGATTGCAGTGCAAAATGACTCCTACGGATTGTTCCGCGCTTCGCGCTCCCCGGGTCCTGGAGGCATGGATTACTGTTCTTCAGAGTGAGCGATGGATACATGTCCGCTGTATTCAGGGCCAGCCTGGAACCATTCCCCGCAGTATTCACACTGAATCAGATTTTCTTCGTCATAAGAGCCGTCCAGATGACGGGCGATATGATCTTCGTATTCCTCACCGGGACTGAAATAGGCTCCGCAGTATTCGCACTGAACCATAGTTTCACCGTCATCTGAATCCTCTTCCCGGGAATTATCATTATTCAAGTGCGCGGCCAGAACATGATTGCGGTAATCGTTACCTGCAGTAAACCATTCTCCGCAGTATTCACATATGATTTCCTGGCTGTCAGCTGAAGAGCTGTCTGAGGATGAGCCGCCTGCAGTGCTGCCTGAGGATGAACCGGCTGCAGCGCTGTCTGAAGATGAACCAGCTGCAGCGGCAAAGCTGTCTGAAGATGAACCGGCTGCGTCCGGAACAAGGAACGATGACGAGGCATAAGCTGTCTCTCCATCATATTCAACCTGATACCAGCCATAATCAGATCCATTCTTTGTAACTGCTCCGGTAACAAGGACCTGATCTCCTTTTTCCAGGACATCCAGGACAGCAGAATCGATATCATAGCTGCTGCGTAAATTCAGTTCATCCGTGGCGACGTTATACAGAGCGTTAATTGCCCTGAGACCATATTCCGAAACAGATGAGGCTGGTGTCTCATTCTGAACAGCAGGAGCTGTGCCGGATTCCGGAATCGTAACGGATCCAAGCATTTTGATGAGTTCCGTCAATTCTTCCCGGGACTGGGCTGTCGCTTTTATCGCGAAAACGTCATTATTCATGGTAATAAATGCCTGGCAGGACATTTCCCGGCCATCAGACGGCGCCTGCACTCCCGGAAGCATTTCTCCATTACTCAGATGGTCGATCTCAATCATGCAGCTTCCGTCTGAAAGCACAAACCAGGTGTCGGGATCCGATTGCTGAACCCAGCTGTCGGAAGGTGTCTCAATGGAAAGCACCCCATCCGGTGTGGTAAATGTGGCAGCACCAGCAGGAAGAGAGGCCATAAGCATGACTCCTGCTGCAAACACCAGTGACTTTGCTCTCATCTCGAACCTCCTGTCATACAGAAAGCAAACATAGCTTCTCTCTTTAGAATAATACAGTGATGAAAATATTGTCAATAAAAAGACGTGGGGGCACGGTTACTCCGTGAATTACCGCAAAAGGAGGATGACCATTTTTAAGGCATGGCAGGATGCCTTGAGAAAAATACCCGAAAGGAATCCTGAAGCCGCTGATGGTGGATATGAGTCGCGTCAAACCGGACAGTGGAGAATGCCAGCTGCATAATAGGACCCGTACAGAAAGCGCAGATCAGTGTACCGATCCCGACGGGTCCTCCCAGCATCCATCCGATGAGTGTCGCGATGCTCAACAGACCGATGCTGACGGCTCCGATCGGCAGGAGCTTCATGCGCTTTGCCAGACCAACCAGAAGCGTGTCGCGAGGCCCGCAGCCAAGGGAGGCGATCATGTAGGTATACTGTGTATAGGCCATGATGGTCAGGCCCAGGAGCATTATCGGTATTCCGGTCAGCAGGGAAGAGCAGCGGGGAACGGCATGGATCCAGTTGAAATAGTCAACTGCTTTGCCCACGACAACAGCATCAATGAACATGGATATCCCGATAGGTTCTTTCAGGAGAATGTCGATTCCGAGGATGGTAAACGAGACGGCGACAGAAGCCGTGCCATACAAAATCCCCAGGCTCTTTGACAAGCCAAGATTCAGCACATCCCAGGGCCCGGCACCAATGTTGGCATGGATGGTAAGATACACTCCGAATCCATTGAAAACCAGACTGACTGCTGCCAGAATTATATGTGCGATGATTGCGCTGCCTGAATGGTTGTCGCGAGGAAATTTTTTCACTTTTGTTATCGCTCCTTGTTCTTACTTCCTGAAAAACAGTTTCACTCCGTCTACGATCGCATCCGCGACCGGAGCCTGTCCGGCCAGACTGTGATCAGAGGCACAGTCTCCCACTTCCAGATCAACGGAGGGAATCGTAGAGTATGAGGTCTGTGTCAGGTCAATCGCCATTGTCCCGTCGGAATAAATCCGGATCCCATGCTTATTTAATCCGTTAAGGAGGGCATCTCCGAGCCGGTGATGCTCCCGCCAGTGACTGGCTACCGGCGGCATACTCCTGTAGGAAGCGACTTCGGGTACGCTGATGTAAAAAGCTCCCTTATCTGACTCGCTGGAATCATAATGAAGAGCGATATGACAATCCGCATACTGGTTGGCAAACACGGTTCTGGCAATATTGTCAAGCTGCTG
>CACZQU010000234.1 GCA_902783305.1 uncultured Lachnospiraceae bacterium
CCCCCTATTATAAAAAATAAGTGCAGATGCCAGAGTTAATTACTCTCTAACAACTACACTTTTATGGTACTAAATTGGCCTTCTAAAACGAAGACCAATTATAACCATAGACTTGGATTTAGCATGCGAACAGCAGCTAAATCCTTAACTTAACGGCATTGGGACGGTTCTCATTGACTTATCATGAGGCTTCTATTGAAGCCGGATAAGTCAATGAGAACCGTCCCCTCTGACTTATTCAATGCATGGAAGCAGAGTGTCCTCGATGAAATCTACCCGGTCCAGTACAGTGGGCTTGAAGTATGCGGTGACCGCTGCTGTGAGCTGTTTCCCAGGGTCGATGTAGATCACGTTTCCGCTGTTCCCGATGGCGGCGTATATCTGTTTTTCGGGATGGATGATCCACCATAGGTAACCGTACTGCATCCCGCGGAAGTACTTGCTTTCCACCGCCCTTGGCTGGGTCATGGCGGTGATCCATTCTTCTGAAAGGATCCGCTGTCCTTTCCACATTCCTCTGTTCAGGCAGAGCTGTCCTATCCTGGCCATGTCTGCTGCGCTCATGCACAGTCCGTAGCCCGGGGTTCCCAATCCTTCCGGATCTGCGAACCATATGTGTTCTTTCGGTGTCTTTTCGATGGTGAACTGCCTGTGCTCTTCGGCGCTTTTTGCAGTGTAATTTTGATGTTCTGCGATTCCGAGGGGCGTGAACAGGTACTGGTTGGCGAAATCGACTGTTTTTTTCCCTAATGCGCGGTACAGGATCCCCGAGAGCACATGCAGACAGACGGTACGGTAGTCAAACTCATCCGTGATGCCTTTTCTCCCTCCGAGGAAGTCCAGGGATGTGGTTGTCCAGTTCTCGCTGGAACAGACTTTTGACCAGGGATCGCCTTTTCCTTTGTATGGTGCCCGCATGGTCAGGAGATGCCGGATCGTCACATCGTAAATTGTTTTTTCCCCGCGTTTTACCTGATAATCCGGAAAGAAATCCAGTACTTTCTGATCAATGCTTTCTATTATGCCCTGGTCGACTGCGATGCCGGTCAGCAGGGCTATTATGCTTTTGGTTACTGAGGCGACATGGACTGCATCCCCGGGCCTGTACCCATGCCAGCAGTTTTCGTATATGGTCTCACCCTCTCTGCGTACATGGATCTGGCAGATATTGTTTTCGTTCCCTTTGCTTTCTGCTATGAATCTGTGAAGTTCTTCCCTGTTCATCATTTGCATCCTTCTTTCTTTGATGTGGGGACGTCCTGATTACAAGGCTATATTGATTAAAAATTGTTTTCAAGAGGTTTTTTTATGAACGGGAATCAAGAGGGAGTCAGAAGGGACGGTTCTCATTGACTTATTCCGGCTCTACTTTTGCGCCGGAATAAGTCAATGAGAACCGTCCCCAATGACTCCCCGATGTCTCTCTTGACGGGCAGGATGGTACCAGTCATTATAGGAGTATAGTTTTGGGGTCCGTTATATTAATCTGAATCGAGTATTACAGAAGTAAACGGGGATAAGTCAAACAGAACCGTCCCTTCTGACTCCTTTTAATTACGGAGGCAGTTCATTTATGAAAACAGCACTGATTATGGAAGGCGGGGCCATGAGAGGCCTTTTTACCTGCGGTGTGATTGATGTGATGATGAAGAATGGAATCACCTTTGACGGCGCGGCAGGCATCTCTGCCGGAGCTGTCTTTGGCTGCAATTATAAATCCAGGCAGATCGGCCGGCCTCTGCGGTACAATAAGAATTACTGCTCGGACCCGCGGTACTGCAGCATACGCTCTCTCATGACGACCGGGGACCTGTACGGGGCAGACTTCTGCTATCGTGAGCTCCCGGAGGTGCTGGATGTTTTCGACCGGGAGGCTTTTGCGGAGAACCCCATGGAGTTCTATGTGGGGGCAACGGAAGTCCGGACCGGGAAATGCCTCTATCACAAATGTGCTGACGGCGGGGCTTCTGACATGCTCTGGATGCGTGCCTCTGCCTCTATGCCCATTGTTTCCAGGCCGGTCCTGGCAGACGGTTTCCTGCTCCTGGACGGAGGCATCGCGGATCCTGTCCCCTATGCCTTCATGGAGAGTCAGGGATATTCTCACAATGTGATCATCCTGACTCAGCCAAAGGGCTATCGGAAGAAGCCCTCTTCTGCCTTGCCGCTGATGCGCCTGCTGGTCCGGAGGTATCCGAAGATTGCTGAGGACCTGACGATCCGCCATGATGTGTACAATCGCCAGATGGAGGAGATTGACCGTCGGGAGGCTTCGGGAGAGGCTCTTGTGATCCGCCCGCCGATGTCTCTGAACATCGGAAGGACGGAGAAGGATCCCGCAGAGCTTCAGCGGGTCTATGACATCGGAGCACAGGCAGGAGAAGCAATGCTGCCGGAGATCCGGCGGTTCATTGAATGCCCCGGTTCCTGAGCGTGTTCGGGGAAATAAATTCTGGGAGGAGTCAACGGGGACGGTTCTCTCTGACTTGTATTCGGCTGCCTTAAAGCCGATATAAGTCAGAGAGAACCGTCCCCGTTGACTTCCGTTGACTTCCCTTGATTTCCTTTGACTTATCTTGCCCGGCGCTCGTGCAGTGCGTACAGCTGCATTTTGTCGAGTGTGTTCTGAAGGAACATCTGGTATCCGCAGCTTTTTGCTTCCGGGGTGCCGCAGACTTCACGGCGCATGCGGGGACAGCCGCCGCCGCAGATCGGGGCGTACGGGCAGTCTCGGCACAGGGCGGGTTTTTCTGTCGGGCGGGCACGGAACTCTGTCATCTTTGCTTTGGCATACAGGGCTTCCAGCGGTTCCTGGGCCAGATTTCCCACCCGGTACTCGTCCAGCGCATAGAAGTCGCATGGGTAGACGCTGCCGTCCGACTCCACCAGGATCTGGGGCATGCACTGCCCGGTCAGGCCGCAGGCATTGCGGCTGCCGTCTGCCAGCAGATTGATCAGATCATCGAAGAGCTTGATGCTGCGGTAGTGGCCTTTTTCAAAATCTGCGCTCCACAGGCGGAACAATTGCGTATAAAACGACGCGAACCGCTCTGGTGTAAGGGAATAGCGGGAGGCGCTCCCGTCCATCTCCCCCAGGCAGGGTATGAACTGCACGTAGCGGATATCTTCTCTGCACAGCCATTTCCACACTTTCTGCGGATGGCGTGCGAGTGCATTTGTCAGGACGGTCAGGATGTTGCAGTCCACTCCGTGTTTCTCAAGCAGCTCCCGGACTGCCCTCACGCGGGCATAGGTTCCCCTGCCGGAAGCATCGACCCGGTTCATGTCGTGGATGTCCTGCATGGCGTCCAGTGACAGGCCGACGAGGAATTGGTTTTCCCGCAGGAATTGGCACCAGTCTTCATCCAGCAGCATACCGTTGGTCTGCAGCGCAAAGGTCACGGTGGTCTTTCCCTGGAGGCGCCGGACCTCCGAGACGAAATCCCGGAAAAAATCCAGCCCTGCTATGGCAGGCTCGCCGCCCTGAAACGCCAGATGAAGCGCATCGCCCGGATCAAGGCCGGAAAAAACATTCTTAAGTATCCTGCCTGCCGTCTTCCTCTCCATCACGCCGAAGGAATGGATCTCCCTGCTGTCGCTGACCTCGGCGTAAAAACAGTACCTGCAGCGGAGATTACAGAGCGAGGAGGCGGGCTTGAACATTACAGAGATATGCTTCATAGCCTCGCCTCCTCGTTTTCAGGTAAGATATTTACAGAAATTATATGTACAGACCGGCAGTGCTGTCAATTGAAACAGGAAATTGAAGCAGGCCCCGGTTGAAGCAGGACTGTTCCGGTTCTTTACTCTTTCTCCAGCGGGAGAAAATATCCGGTCAGCATCCTCGCTCCAAAGCACAGCGGCTTCATGGGACCATCCCGGAGGGAATCCAGAAAAGCGTTGATGCATGTGATATCGACGGAATCTTTCCTGCTCCGGAGCTGCATCTCCAGAGGTGCCAGAACTGCACTCTGGGCTGCGGACGGAATGAGACCGAGAATGGCGTGCAGGTATTCCTTCGCGCCAGTGGTCATGTCGTACTGGCTGAAGATCCCTTCCTCATAGAAGGCGGTGCGTTTTTTCTCCTGTCCGGCGAGCAGTTCCGCCGTCACCTCCCCTTGCCTGGGAAGCCCGAGACGGCCGTAGACGTCCTCCGGGGCATCATTCTCGCCCATCAGGCGGAGCATGGCGTTTGCCAGTTCCGCACGTTTTTTGTAATCGATCAGATTGTGCTCCTGTCGGGGATCGCTCTGCAGGTCGAACAGCAGATCAAAGGGCGCGCCGGGCTTGACCGGCTCGGCCTCCCGCCGGACGCGCATGACTTTTGCCCCTTTCGTAAAAGAGAATGGTCCGGACATCTCCGCCTGGCGGAAATCCTCCGGGCGAAAACGTTTGTCCATATCCGTGGGCATCAGGGTGTACTCGTACTTCTGCTTCGGATCCACCGGCGCGCGGAACCAGGTATACCGTCCGTCGGTGATGCACTGGGCGCCGCCGTGCGCCCCGTAAAGGGCGTAGTCCCGCAGCTTTTTTCCGTCCCGGTAAGCCGTGTTCAGAGGTCTGCCCATCATATCCGCCGGGATCCCGACTCCGAAATACTCCAGCAGCGTCGGCGCGATGTCAATGGTCTGGCACAGGGCATCGCAGCTTTCCGGGCACGCACAGCGGGGATCATAGAGGAAAAACGGCGTGTTCGCCACCTCGTTGTAAAGCGGCGCCATTTTTCCCCACCAGTCGTGCTCGCCCAGCAGGAATCCGTGGTCGGTGCAGACGATCAGTAGCGTATCCTTCCACAGGTCATAGCGGTCGAAGGCGTCCAGCACCAGGCCCAGCTTATGATCGCACATGGAGATCAGCGCGGCGTATTCCATCCGCACATGGTTCAGTGCCTCCTCCCCTTCGGTCACGCTGGCGTAATTCGGCCAGTCGAAAAGCTTGCCGTGGTACTCGTGGGGATAGAGTTTTTTGTACTCGTCCTGTGAAAAAAACGGCTCATGCGGGTCGAAGGTCTCGATGGAGAGGAACCAGTTATCCTCACCGTGGTTCGTTTCCAG